>NZ_CAKKMM010000121.1:0-10613 GCF_918698205.1 Microbacterium sp. Bi128
CGGTCTGCGACGGGAGGAACTCGCCCACGATGCGCAGGTGCGCGCTGGAGGAGATGGGGAGGAACTCGGTCAGGCCCTGGACGAGCCCGAGGATGATGACCTCGAAGATATGCATGCGGTCCTTCGGTGGGTGACGTGCTGTGGGCGCGAGGGCGAACCGGCTACTAACGATCCGGCATCGCGGTCTTCTGTTGCCGCGTCGCGACGAGGTCGGAGGGCCCCGGTTTTGCCTCTGACCTCGGATTTAACGCAGGGACCACTAAGACGTTTCTAAGAAATGGGCGACGCGCCGGGAGTGGCGCCCTCATTTTGAAAATGATGCCGCCGCCCCGTTACTTTGGTTAGGCATACCTTGCTTGAGCCGCGGAAGCGGCGTGCCCGATTGGACCCCCATGAAGCGCTTTTCCCGTGCGTTGGTTATCGCCGCATCCTCCGCGACCGTTCTGGCTGGCTGCTCCGCCAGCCCCACGAACCCCTCGGCTGCATCCCCCGACGACAGCAGCCAGGTGACAGGCTCCATCACGGTCTACAACGCCCAACACGAGGAGCTCACGCAAGCGTGGGCGGACGCGTTCACGGCAGACACCGGCGTGGAGGTTGTCCTGCGAAACGGCAGTGACTCGGAGCTGGCGAATCAGATTGTGCAGGAAGGGTCAGCGTCCCCGGCCGACGTGTTCCTCACCGAGAACTCCCCGGGTGTCTCTCTCGTTGACCAGAACAACCTCCTCGCCCCCGTGGATCAGTCCACCCTCGATGTGGTCCCCGCGCAGTACCGCGCGGGATCGGGCAACTGGACGGGCATCGCGGCGCGCTCGACCGTCCTCGTGTACAACCCGTCCCTGATCAGCGAAGCGGACCTCCCCGTGTCCTTGATGGACCTGCAGGACCCGAAGTGGCAAGGCAAGTGGGCCGCCTCGCCCGGTGGAGCTGACTTCCAGGCCATTGTCTCCGCGGTGGTGGCTACCGAAGGCGCCGATGCCGCCGCGACGTGGCTTACCGGGATGAAGACGAACGCCACCGCCATCCAGGGCAACAGCAACGTAATGAAGGCCGTCAACGCCGGCCAGATCCCGATGGGTGTGATCTATCACTACTACTGGTACATCGACCAGGCAGGAACCGCCGAGAACAGCGGCAACACCAAGCTGCACTACTTTGGCAACGAGGACCCCGGCGCATTCGTCAGCGTCTCCGGTGGTGGCGTGCTGGCATCCAGCAGAAACGCCCCCGCAGCCCAGGCCTTCCTCGCGTACGTCGTGTCCAAGGCGGGTCAGGATGTGCTGCGCACCGGCTCGAGCTTCGAGTACACCGTTGCCAGCGACGTGGCCGCCAACGCCGCCCTCCCGCCTTTGGCAGGTCTGGGCGCCCCGACCATCGACCCCTCCACCTTGAACGGTCCCGAGGTCGTGGACCTGATGACGTCGGCGGGTCTGCTCTGACAACGCCGACACAGCGCACGCCGCCCACACCCCTGAGAAGGTCTGGGCGGCGTGCGCCGTTGCTTCTGGTCGTCGCTGTCGCGGTGATCACCGCTTTTACGCTCATCCCCGTGGGGTTCGTCGGCTGGTTCGTGATGGCGACGGGGCCTGACGCGCTCGGGCAGCTTCTCTTTCGTCCACGCATCGGTGAGCTCCTCACCAACACCGTCCTCCTCATCCTCATCGCCGTGCCGCTGTGCGTGAGCGTCGGGGTGGGCGGTGCCTGGCTCGTGGAGCGCACGACCCTCCCGTTGCGGCGCGTGTGGTCGGTGCTGCAGGTCGTCCCGTTGGCCATCCCCGCATTCGTGGTCAGCTACGCGTGGGCTAGCACCGTGCCCGCCTTCGGCGGCCTTGCAGGCGGTGTCCTCATTGCAGTCCTCGCATACAGTGGCCTCGTTTACCTCCCCGCCCTCGCCACGTTGCGCCGGCTCGACCCTGCCCTGGAGGATGTGGCTCGCTCCCTCGGGCACTCCAACGCCCGTGTGTTCTGGACGGTGGTGATCCCCCAACTGCGGTACGCCATTAGCGGAGGAGCCCTGCTGGTCGGGCTGCATCTTCTTGCGGAGTACGGCGCCTTCGCGCAGATCCGGTTCGAGACGTTCACCACCGCCATCGTGGTGCAATACAGTTCCGCGTTCGCCGGTCCCGTCGCCAATGCCATGGGCGCGATCGTGGCGGTGCTGGCGCTGCTCATGCTCACCACCGACTCCCTCGCCCGGGGCCGAGTGAAATTCGCTCGAACAGGATCCGGCGCCCCGCTCCCGGCGCAGCGCACCGTCCTTGCACCCCTTGCCGGCGTGCTGCTCACCGTCGCGCTGGCGCTGTACGCGAGCTTGTCCGTAGCCGTTCCGACCGCGACGACCGGCCGATGGCTCCTCGGCGGACCGTGGTGGGATCAGCGTTGGCTTGGCGACGCCCTCGTCACCACCGTCATCCTGGCCGTATCCGGCGCCGCGGTCACCTCGGCGGTGGCGTTGGTTCTGGCCTGGCTGGGCGTGCGCTACCCCGGAAGGGCGACGCGGGTCCTGGAAAGCGCGAACTTCGTCGCGTCCAGCTTCCCCTCGATCATCGTGGCCCTGGCGCTGGTCACCGTCACCCTTCGTGTTCTGCCTGTGGCGTACCAGACGGTGTTCACCGTACTGGCGGCCTACCTCATCCTGTTTCTCCCCCGGGCGGTGGTGAGCATCCGCAGCGGCCTGGCTCAGGCCCCACCCATCCGTGAGGAGGCTTCCCGCACGCTGGGGCAGAGTCCCGTGCGGACCTTGCTGCGGGTGACGGCGCCGGCCATCATGCCCTCGGTGCTGGCTGGGGCAGCCCTGGCTGGTATCGGGATGGCCAGCGAACTCACCGCCACGCTTCTGCTCGCACCGAACGGGACGCGGACTCTGGCGACAGAGTTCTGGTCCGCCAGCACGTCCGTGCAATACGTGGACGCGGCACCCTACGCGGTCCTCCTCACCGTCATCAGCATCCCCGCTGTCGCCCTGATGTATCGACAAGCCCGAAAGCGCACCGCATGAGAATCGACGTCACCGACCTCTCGTACAGCATCGGAGCTCAGACCATTCTCGACAGCATTAGTTTGAGCATCGAGGACGGCTCTCGAGCGGCCATCGTGGGCCCCTCCGGTAGCGGTAAGAGCAGCCTGATTCGCGTGATCGCCGGTCTCGTATCCCCGTCCCGCGGCACCGTGTCGCTGGGCGGACGGGTGGTGACAGGCACCCGCAGCGTACCGGCGCACCGCCGGGGGGTCGCGTATGTTCCACAGGACGGGGCCCTCTTCCCTCACCTCAGCGCGGCGGCAAACATCACCTTCGGTCTGCCCCGAGCACAGCGTCACACGGCACACGAGTGGGCGGAGATTGTCTCCTTGGACACGACGCTCCTCACGCGCTACCCACATGAGCTGTCGGGGGGGCAGCAGCAGCGCGTCGCTCTCGCCCGTGCGCTGGCGGTGAAGGCGCGCGCCATCGTTCTCGATGAGCCGTTCAGCGCACTGGATACGGACCTCCGGGCGGAAGCTCGTCGAAATGTCGTGGAGGCCCTGGAACGTGTGGGTGCCACCGCCATCCTTGTCACCCATGATCAACAGGAAGCGCTTAGCTTCGGCGACCGGCTCGGCGTGCTGGAGGCGGGCTCGTTGACGCAGTACGGCGCGCCGCTGACGCTTCACGACTACCCGCGAACGGCGCGTATCGCGGCAATGCTGGGGGCAGTGGTGTCTCTCGACGCCACCACGGACGGTTCCACAGCGACGACCGCGTTCGGCCCAGTGCCTCTTCGGCATGCTCCTGCAGCTGCAGCGCCCACTCCCGGGCGGGTGTCTGTCCTCCTCCGTGAAGGACAACTGGCCCTCGTCAGCGGCACACCGAATGCCGTCATCGTCCGCGTTGAGGGCGAAGGACAGTGGGACCGTGTCACGGTCCTCACCGACCGCGGCTCCGGCGCCGCGGTGACCGCGCGGCTGTTGCGGCGCCCCGGCAGCGCTTCCGTGACGGGTAGCGAGGTGCGCATCGGCGTTGGCGGTACGGGCTACGTGTTGCCTGTCGGGCAGGACGCGTTGTGACCACGGCGCAGCGCTCAGAGGGATGTGGAGGGTTTACGCAACATCCCCACCATCCGAACCGCTGCCGGAAGCGTCAGGTTCGGTAGGTAGCTACGCGCGACGGCGACGGCGGCAGCGGGAAGGATGGCTGTGTCCGGATACAGCAGCCAGAGGGAGTCGAACCGGGGCTGGAATTTCCGTTTGAAGCTGAGCAGCGAGCGGAAGCCGTAGCCCGGCTCGATGACCTCGCCCAACCGCGCGAGGAGGCGTTGGAGCACAGCGCTGTCCCCGTCGTCGTCGGGGACGGAAGCGAGCGGTGACCCGGACAAGCTCATGCGCGCGAACCCCTTCTCCTTCATCCGGGTTGCGACGCTGCCGATCACGAACTCCATCACCCCGTTCATGGCGTCAGAGCGGCGACGCATGAAATCGAGGGTGTACCCGTCTATGACGCCATCCTGCCCGTAGAGCGGCAGCCAACTGGTGACGGCCTGAATCCGTCCCTGGGCTTCGGTGGCGAGCATGAGGCGCACGTCGGGATCCGTGAGCTCGTCCGCACCACCGAGGGTGAACTCCATCTCGGGCAGGCTCTTTTCCGCCACCCATGCTTCCGAGATGTCACGGATCTGCGCGTGCTCGGCGAACGTGAGTTCCGGCCAGCTCGTCCACCTGGCCGTGACGTTCTCGCGTGCTGCTCGGTTCGTTGCGGTGCGGATGTCTTGACGGCGTTTGCCGGACAGGCTCCACTCGGTCAGAACAAGGGTGGCCTCTTCCGCAACGGGCAGGCGCTGCCACCCGAGTTGTGCGTACGCCGGCGCTTCGGGGTCCATCACGCTGTAAAAGACCGGCGTCCAGCCGTGGGCGCCGCAATATTCGACGAACCCGGTCACCACCGACGGGTCCGACGCGTCCGGACCGAACGCTCCTCCCAGGGTTACGGCGACGGCACCTCGAACACGGAAAGCGAAGCCCGCGTCGCGGTCGGGGGCGAACCAGTAGGTGTTCCCCGGCCAGGTCGCCATGAATGACAGATTGTCGCCCCCGCCCCGCTGCAGCAGGGAGCGAGCGCGTTCCCGGTTGACGGCACCGTGCACCGCACCGGGGGCGAGAACGAAGAAGGCTGTCCCGACCGATGTGCACACCCACACCCACAGAGACGGTAGATACCAGCTCACCTGCGCCCACCCCGACACCGGCACGAACGTCAAAGCGTCGGATGGAACGAGTGTGGGAGGGAGCAGGCGCAGGGGGAGCCTGCCGAGAATCTCCCACACCGGGGTCGACGGCATGAACCCGTATGGATCCACCAGGGCCCCGGCCGCGCCGATCAGCAAAGCCCCACCGACCCCCACCCCGAGGGTGAGGATGAAGCGTCGGCGAGCGGGTGTTGCCGAGCGTGCGGGTGCCTCCCGACGAAACACCACCAGGGTGACCGCCGTCATCAAGGGCACGACGGCCGCGACGATACTGCCGATGAGGGTCTGCCACACGTACTCCTGAGCCTCGACGTCCTGAGTGAGGGCGACGGCGGCCAGCGTCTCCGGCTGCACAACAACGAACAAGAACGCCATACCGGCGGAGAACAAGCCATTCAGCCCGACAGCAATCCACAGCGCCGCTCGGCGGCCTCGAAAAATTCCCCACGCGGCCAATGCGCCCACAAGCGCGGGCAGCACGGCGATGACACCCGCCGCGGGGTGGAGTTGCTCGATGGCACGGAACGATGCTGGGCATGCGGCGCCCACTGAGCCGAATGCGCAGGCGCGCCCGTCTGCGATGACCACCGGGTCGTGGGAGAGGAAACCATAGACGGAGAGCAATCCAGATCCGGAGCCGACCAGAGTGGCCAGCACCGGTCCGACGGCTGTCACAAGCGTTAACGACGCCAACAGAACACGTTTCTCGTGGTGGGTACTGCGGACCAGACGAAACGGTTGGCGTCGGCCGCCCAGGACAAACCCGACGACCATTCCAACCGGTACGGCCGCAAGAGAGAACAGATCGTTCGAGCTCCCCGAGTACAGGAACGCCGTAATGGCGCCCGTGGCGACGAACAGGCGAACGCGGCGGCGCCAGAGAGCGCTCGAGAATGAACTGGCGGCCATTGCGGTGCAGATGAGGGCGACAACCGGCGTAACGGTGCTCACCGTCGGCGCATTCAAGGGAAGAAAGTCCGCGAACTGCTCCTCAAGGTATCCAGTACCGATGCCTACTGCGGTAGAGAGCACGCCGCCGACGCAATAGCTGAGCAACGTGCGCAAGCTGCCCATGGCGTGCTCGGCGAACCCCAACACGACGAGGGCGAGCGGGATCACGCCGATGAGGGCTAAGGGGCCGGGGACGGCGAACAGGGACAGGAGAGTGCTCGGCCAGTGCTCCCCCTGCGTGGTGACGGTCTCGCCGAGGATGTGAGGCGTGATTCTGAGCTGCGGGACGATGTTGCTGGCGACACTGAGTACCGCAATGGCTGCGGTCAGCGCGATAGCCACGGGATGGCGCCGCACCCACCCTCGAACGCGCGCTGACGAGAGCCCCGGCTGGGGGTGTGCAGCTGTGTGTGCGGGTGTCGCCGTTTCAAGGTGCACGCTCATGTCAGTACCTGCTCGGATGTCGTGTTGCTGTGAGCTGTGAGATCCGTCAGCGGCGTCGTCAGGTCGTAGATGATCTCGCCTCCGATCCACTGGGAGGAGAAGTGCGTCTTCACCCACGCGGAGATCTCCCCGCCCCGGCTCCCGAGGAACCAGTGCACGTTCCCTTGGGCCACCAGGTTTTGGAACTGCGCCAACGTCGGGGTGGGGTCGGTGTGTTTGTAACCGCCGATGGGCATGACGGATACCCCAGCGGCCAGCTGATACTGCGCAGCGGTGGACGAACCGAGCTCGGTTGCTACCGACCATCGGTACCGCGCCGCGTCGGCTCTTAGCGCATCCAAGAGGGCGGGCTCGATGAGGTAGGACGGAGAGGCATCGGCACTGTGATCCGAGATCGGGGTGATTGAGGCACCCGCGTGACCTTGGGAAATGATCGCCGCGGACGTTGCGATGGGGCCTGCAAGGAGCATCACCGCTGCCGCGGTGAGGGTGGCCCGTTCGCGTCTGCGAACGTCGCCGAGTGCGATGACCGCCGCCACGACCACCCCCGCAAGCGCGAACGCGACGGCAAGAAGGAAGTGGTCGGGGCCGTGGCCCATGAGCATCACGCCGCCCCATGTAGCGGTCACAATGACGGCGGCGGCTAGGACTGTCCTTCCGAGGCGTCTTCGCTCAGCTCCCCACAACAGGGTCGCTCCCAAAGCGATTGTGCCAGCCAGCGCGGGTACCAACGCCACAGAGTAATAGGAGTGATAAATCCCCCGCATGAAGCTCAACCCCGCGTCGGTGAGAAGGGTACTCGCGGACATGAGGGCGAGGCTCGCGATGGCGGCATCCGGGCGTCGCCAGCTTCGCCAGTGCACGATCAAAGCCCCGGCAGCTACCACCGCAGCGCCAGGAAGCATCCATCCGATGAGATCACCTGAGGAGCCCACGAGAAGACGGTCAATGCCCGGTTGGCTGCCTCCGGCGAGGTTACTGCCGCCGCCGAGGATTCGCCCAAAGCCGTTGTACCCCAGGGTGAGGGACAGAAAGCTGTCATCGACGCTGCCTCCCACCCACGGGCGTTGACCCGAAGGCACCACGCTGACAATCGCAACCCACCATCCGGCCGTCAGAACAAGCCCACCGGCGGCGACAAGGAGGGAGTATGCGCGTCTGCGAAGGGTCCCCTGCCCCGCCCAGAGCACGACGAAGACAACCGCGGGCAGGATCAGGAACGCCTGCAGTTGTTTCGTGAGAAATCCCACACCAAAGGCTGCGCCAGCGAGAAACACCCACCGGTGCCGACCGTCCTGTAGCGACCGGACGACGCCGTACAGGGCAGTAGCCAACGTCAGCGTGAGGAGGGCATCGGGGTTGTTGTATCGGAAGATGAGCGCCGAGACAGGGGTCATCGCGGTGATGAGCCCGGCGAACAATGCCGCGCCGGGTGGGGTGATTCGTCGCGTTGTGGCGTAGACGACCAGCACAGTGACCACTCCGATGAGAGCTTGAGGTAACAGCACCGCCGTGGGGCTCAGCCCCAGCAGGCGCACGGAGAGAGCCATCACCCAGATACTCGCTGGAGGTTTGTCGACGGTAATGAGGTTGCCCGGGTCGGATGCGCCGTAGAGGAACGAGGTCCAGTTGTTGGCACCGGCTTGTGCTGCTGCCGAGTAAAAGGAGTTCGCCCAGCCGGTGGTTCCGATACCGACGAGGTATGTCGTCGCGGTGACCGCGACCAGCACTGCGCCGGCGAAGACATCCGGCATCCGGGCCCGTGTCAGGGGCCGCATGACGCGGCTGTCGTCGTTGCGGGTTGATTGTCGCCAGCGGTCGTCCGGTCGGCGGGGCGAGCAAACACCCACAGGCGCAGCAGTGTGAATCGCATCGCGGTCGCGGCAAGGTTGGCGGCGGTGAGAACGACGAGTTCCACTGTAGCGGAGGCGTCCGCGGCCGAGGAGTGCAATACAAGAAGCGCACCCGAGGTCAACGCCCACGCGAGACCGAAAACGACTAGCCCCTGGAGATGATGGCGTGTGCGCCCGAGACCGCCGCGGACGGCGAAAGTGAACCGGCGGTTGGCGGCGGTGTTGGCTACGGCGGTGACGAGCAGGGCGAGGAAATTGGACAGTTGCGGGGCGAGCCCCGCCGCGAGAATCAGGTAAAGGAGGGCGTAGGCGAGGGTGGAGAACCCTCCGACGAGCAAGAACCTCATCACCTGCCCTGCGAAGGAGGGGATCTCAGCGGGAAGGAGAGGCTTGCGTCCGAGCTCGGTGTAGATCGCGGTGACGGGGATACGTCCGGTCGCGATGTCGCGGCTGACTCGGACCATGCCGCGCATGTCTTCGACAGCGGTAAGGATGAGATTGACGCTGCTGTGCGTGTCGTCGACCCAATCCACCGGTACTTCGTGGATACGAAGGCCCGCACGCTCGGCGATGACCAACAACTCCGAGTCGAAGAACCACCCGCTGTCCACCACGTGGGGCAGTACAGTACGTGCGATGTCGCGGCGGATTGCCTTGAACCCGCATTGAGCGTCTGTGAACTCCACGCCCATCGTTCTACGCAGCAACATGTTGTACCCGCGAGAGATGAACTCGCGTTTGGGTCCGCGCACGACCCGAGACGAACGTGCATGACGCGTGCCGATCGCGACATCCGAGTGTCCAGACGTCAGCGGCGCGATCAACGGCGGTAGCGCGCGAAGGTCAGTCGACAGGTCGGCGTCGACATACGCGAGCACTTCCGCCTGTGAGAGAAGCCACGCGATCTTCAGAGCGTGTCCGCGCCCCTTCTTCTCCAAGCGCAGATACTGCACACCCGGCAGCGTGGATTGCAGCATCGCACTAATGACCGGTGTCGAGTCGACGCTGGCGTTGTCAGCGATGGTAATCATCCACGGCTCGCTGTACGTCGAGGAAAGGAAACGATGGAGCGTGCGGATGGAGGCGTCAAGGGTGTCTTGCTCGTTGTGGACGGGCACGACCACCTCGAGCATCAGCCGGCTATCTACGTCCATAGTGTGTCTCCACTCCGCGTGGTGATGGCTTACTGGGTGTCGTCGGCTGGGAGGTGCCGCTTGGCGGAGGAGCGTCGGAAGTGTCTGATGACGAGGTAGATCACCCCGCCGACGATGGCGGCGTAGACGACGTAGCTGAGCAGGTTGGAATACTGCTCGACGAGGTCGTACTGGG
Organism: Microbacterium sp. Bi128; assembly: GCF_918698205.1. Taxonomy (NCBI): domain Bacteria; kingdom Bacillati; phylum Actinomycetota; class Actinomycetes; order Micrococcales; family Microbacteriaceae; genus Microbacterium; species Microbacterium sp. Bi128. The sequence continues at coordinate 9,797 of NZ_CAKKMM010000121.1, forward strand.
TGCCAAGGAGTACTCCCCCGCCGATGAGGAGTGCATTCCAGATGCCGCTGCCTGCAACGGTGAGCACCGAGAATCGCCAGAAGTTCATCCGTTCGGCACCGGCGGGGAGGGAGATCAGGCTCCGCACGCCGGGAACGAGTCGTCCGAAGAACACCGCGCTTCTGCTGTGCCGGGAAAACCACGCTGCGGCTCGGTCGAAGTCGGATCGGTCTACGAGGGGTAGTCGGGCCAGCCAGCGGATGGAACGCTCAAGACCAGCCCAGGCGCCGAGTGCATAAAGCACCACGGCACCAAGGTATGCGCCCAGCGTGCTGGTGAGCACCAGCAGCCAAAAATTCATGCCGTTGTTGTGAGTGAGGAATCCCGCCAAGGGAAGGATGAGTTCGCTGGGGATAGGCGGGAACACCGTTTCAAGGAAGGTGAACACTCCTACGCCCCATTCCCCGATGCCTTGCATCAAGCTGACACCGAATCCGACGATGCCGGTGAAGTTGTGAGGGTCGGTGGGAGCGGTGGCGGCCGCAAGAAGTGTCGCGGTGTTCATGAGTTCAGGGTCTCCAGCAGGGTGCTCAAGGCGTCGGTTTGCAGGGTGGGGTCAGGCGAGGCGGAGCGCACGGCTCGGAGGGCTTTGTCGATCTGGCCGTCGAGGACTGCCCAACCGGTGCCATCCAGCGGCTCCAACGTGGGTTGATCTCGATCCCACGCGGTTTCCAGGTCCGTGATGCGGGTAGCTGCCTCTGCGGTGTTACCCGCCTGGACGAGCCTCAGGGTGTCCTGCACGATGGTGCGGTAGGTGCTGATGTTCGCGGGCGGGAAG
>NZ_CAKKMM010000122.1:0-10607 GCF_918698205.1 Microbacterium sp. Bi128
TGGTGGATGAGGGGCTCTTGACGAACTCGCAGAGCTCCTTCAGCTTCGCAAGCGCGACCTTGCTGTCGACGCCGAGCTCGGAAGCGATCTCGTGCACGCGTGGTTTTGCCACAATTCTCCTGTCTCAGGGCCTACCCCGGACAGGGCAGACCGTTAGTTGCGGACGGGTCTCATTTCGAGCCGTTCACTTCGTGTCCATAGCCGTTCAGCCGTTTCGCTGGAGGGTTGATTCGAAGGTCTGCGTGTCAAGCGGGCCTGACACACGCAATGCTCGTACGAAGGCGCGGCGTGCGAGAGCTTTCCCGACGCACGCGTCCGTCTCATGCACCCACGCACCCCGTCCCGGTAGAACCGCCCGCTCGTCTCTGACGAGGACCGATCCCTCCGCGACCACACGCAGAAGCGAGGATCGAGGGGCACGTGCGCGGCATCCGACGCACGTTCGTACTGGTTCCATCGTACACCTCGCCGTCGTCCGGGCGATCGGACGCTCAGTTGTCTTCGAGGATGCTGTCGGGCTGGATGTCGATCTTCGCCCCGGTGAGTTTGGCGGCCAGGCGGGCGTTCTGCCCTTCCTTGCCGATCGCCAGCGACAGCTGGTAATCGGGCACGAGGGCGCGGACGGCCTTGGTGGAGGCGTCCAGCACGAAGCTGGAGGTGACCTTGGCCGGCGACAGCGCGTTGGCGACGAACTTCGGCAGCTCGGCGTCGTAGTCGATGATGTCGATCTTCTCGCCGGCGAGCTCCTCGGTCACGGCACGGACACGGCGCCCGAGTTCGCCGATGCAGGCGCCCTTGGCGTTGACGGTCGGGTCGTTGGCCTTGACGGCGATCTTGGAGCGGTGGCCGGCCTCGCGCGCGAGCGACACGATCTCGACGAGCCCAGCGGCGATCTCGGGGACCTCGAGCGCGAACAGCTTGCGCACCAGACCGGGGTGCGTGCGCGACACGGTGATCTGGGGGCCCTTGTTGCCCTTGGACACCGACGTCACGTAGACGCGCAGACGCGAACCGTGCGCGTAGGTCTCGCCCGGGACCTGCTCCTCGGGCGGGAGGATCGCCTCGACCGTGCCGAGGTCGACGTGCACCATGCGCGGGTTCGGGCCCTGCTGCACGACACCGGCGACGATGTCCCCCTCTTTTCCGCGGAACTCGCCCAGCACCGCGTCGTCGGCGATGTCGCGCAGACGCTGGCTGATGACCTGCTTCGCGGCGAAGGCGGCGATGCGGCCGAAGTCGTCGGGAGCCTGCTCCTCCTCGCCGATCACGACATCCTCGTCATCGAGGACGGGCGTGAAGATGCCGACGTGGCCGGTCTTGCGGTCGAGCTCGGCGCGCGCTCCGGCGGGGATCTCGCCGCTGGGCGAGATGTGCTTGGCGTAGGCGGTGAGGATCGCCTGCTCGATGATGCGCGCGAGTTCGTCGAAGGGGATCTCCTTCTCGCGTTCGATCGTCTTCAGGAGTGCAAGATCGATGTCCATCGGGATCCTCCGTATTCAGCTCTCGTCGGCACAACCGGTACCGACAACCCTCCTACGATACCCGGGATGCCGCATCCCTCGCGACCCGAGGAGCGGTTCCGATCGGCGTCAGACGCGCTCGAGGGGATTCGCGGCGAGCTTGGCCTGCACTCCCCCGTCGACGAGCCGCCGCGCAGCCGTATCGGGCTTGCGCGCCGCCTGGTCCGCGACGCAGGCACCGAACTCCGCCGCGAGCGCGCCTCGCGGATACACCTCGAGGACCTCGCGCACGAACGTCGACGGCAGCGCGTCGGGCCGGGCGCCGGAGATGTCCAGCGCGGTCGCGGTTTCGAGCAGGTACCCCTCGGGGTCGAGCGCCGGGTCCACGCGCGGCCAGTTGTGGCGCACGATGACCTCGAGCACGCGCTCCCGCCGCGCCGATTCCCACCCCGCCCCCGCGGTGAGGGCGATGCCGACATGACCGCCGGCGTGCTCGTATGACAGGGTGTGGTTGTCGAACTCGGTCACCGTGCCGATGTCGTGCAGCACCGCGGCGACGTAGAGCAGCTCGTGGTCGATGCCCGAGATCCCGTCCACGCGCGCGAACGCCTCGGCCCACAGCCACGAGCGCAGGGCGTGGGCGGTGATCGCGGGCGACTGGTACTGCTGCGCCAGCGCGAGAGCGCCGCGAGCGGCGGCGGTGTCGGGGGCATGGCGGGGCTCCTTCGGGCGGGCGGACGGGGCCCGCTCCCCCACTCTCGCGTGCGCCGGCGCCGCGAACGGACGCCCGCCGGTCAGCCTTCGGCGTCTTCCTGCCAGAGCGGGACGGATGCCACGACACCGGGGTCGTGGCATCCGTCTCTGCTCAGTTGACGGGCGTCGCGTGCCAGATGCGGTCGAGGTAGTCGCGCATCGAGCGGTCGGACGAGAAGAAGCCGCTGCGGGCGACGTTGAGGATCGCCGAGCGCACCCAGCCGTCCTGATCGGCGTACGCGGCGTCAACCCGCTCCTGGGCGTCGACGTACGAGCCGAAGTCGGCGAGCGCCATGAAACGGTCGTCGTACAGCAGGTTCGACACGAGCGGCTCGAACACCGAACGGTCGCCGCTCGAGAACGCCCCCGAGGCGATGAGGTCGAGAGCCGCGCGCAAGCGCTCGTCGCGGTGGTAGAAGTCAGCGGGACGGTAGCCCTCGGCCCACAGCGCTTCGACCTCGGGCTCGCTCATGCCGAAGAGGAAGAAGTTGTCGTCTCCGACGAGCTGGCGGATCTCGACGTTCGCGCCGTCGTCGGTGCCGATCGTCAGTGCGCCGTTGAGGGCGAGCTTCATGTTGCCGGTGCCCGAGGCCTCCTTGCCCGCGAGCGAGATCTGCTCGGACAGGTCGGCGGCCGGGATGATGCTCTCGGCCAGCGTCACGTTGTAGTTGGCCGGGTACAGCACCTTCAGGCGGCCCTGCACGCGCGGATCGGCGTTGACGACCTCTCCGACGGCGTTGATGAGGTGGATGATGTGCTTGGCCATCGCGTACCCGGGCGCCGCCTTGGCGCCGAACAGGAACGTCCGCGGCTGCACCTGCTCGATCGGCACGCGACCGGAGACGATGCCGTCGTAGGCGCTCACGATGTGCAGGACCTTCAGCGTCTGGCGCTTGTACTCGTGCAAACGCTTGATCATCACGTCGAGCAGGTGCCCGTCGTCGATCGTCATCCCGTCGCGCGCGGAGAGCACGCGACCCAGGCGCCGTTTGTTGGCCGCCTTCACCGCGGCGAAGCGATCGCGGAACTCGGGGTCGTCGGCGAACGCCTCGAGCCCGCGCAGCCGCTCGAGGTCGACGGTCCATCCGGCCCCGAGCGTCTCGGTGATGAGCTCCGACAGGTCGGGGTTGGCCAGGCGCAGGAAGCGCCGCGGCGTGACGCCGTTGGTGACGTTGGTGAACTTCTCCGGCCACATCTGTGCGAAGTCCTTCAGCACGTTGTCGCGGAGCAGCTGCGAGTGCAGTTCGGCGACGCCGTTCACCTTGGATCCGGCGACGGTGGCGAGGTAGGCCATCCGCACCGAACGGAAGGGGTGCTCGCCGATGATCGACATGTCGCGGATGAGCATCTCGTCGTCGCCGAAACGCTCGCGCACCGCGAGGAGGAAGTCGTCGTTGATGCGGTAGATGATCTCGAGGTGGCGCGGCAGCAGTCGTCCGAGCAGGTCGACCGACCAGACCTCCAGCGCCTCGGGCAGCAGCGTGTGGCACGTGTAGGCGAAGCACTTCTGGGTGATGGCCCACGCGGCATCCCACTCCATGTGCTTCTCGTCGACGAGCACGCGCATGAGCTCGGGCACCCCGATGACGGGGTGGGTGTCGTTGAGCTGGAAGATCACGCGCTCCGGGAGCGTGTCGAGGTCGAAGCCCTCGGGCAGGACGTGCTCGATGAAGTCCGCGATCGAGGCCGCGACGAAGAAGTACTGCTGCTGCAGCCGCAGCTCCTTGCCCTGCGGCGTGGAGTCCTCGGGGTAGAGCACCTTGGAGATGTTCTCGGCGAAGGTCTGCGCGCGCACCGACTCGACGTAGTCGCCGGAGTTGAACGTGTGCAGATCGAAGGCGTTGGTGGCCACGGCGCGCCACAGGCGCAGGGTGTTGACCCGCCCGTTGTGGTAGCCGGGGACCATCATGTTGTACGGCACCGCCAGGACGTTCCAGTCCGGAACCCAGCGCGAGCGCTCGACGCCCTCGTCGACATAAGTCTCGGTGCGTCCGCCGAACGAGATCGTCTGCGCCGCCTCGGGGTGCGGGAAGTCCCACGGCGATCCCAGTCGCAGCCACGCGTCGGGCTGTTCGATCTGCTGTCCGTCGGCGAAGGCCTGGCGGAAGATGCCGTACTCGTAGCGGATGCCGTACCCGATGGTGGGGATGCTCATGGTGGCGAGCGAGTCGATGAAGCACGCCGCGAGACGTCCGAGGCCGCCGTTGCCCAGGCCCGGCTCGATCTCGAGGGCGCGCAGATCCTCGATGTCGATTCCGCACTGCGCGAGAGCCTCGGTGGCGATGTCGGTCAGGCGGGCCGCGAGCAGGTTGTTGTCGAGCTGACGTCCCAGCAGGTACTCGGCCGAGAGGTAGCAGACGGTCTTGGACTGCTGTCGCGCCTGCTGCGCCTGGTCGTCGAGCCAGCGCGCCATGAGGTAGTCGCGAACGGTCCCGGCCAGCGCCAAGTAGCGGTCGTTGTCATCGGATGCCGACAGCGCCACCCCCTGGTCGAAGTTCAGGTTCTGCAGGAAACGACGCACGAAGCCGTCGACCGACGCCGCGGGTGCGGCGACGGGCGCCAGCGCGAGCGGGTGGGTCGGGCGGAGCTCGGACGGGGAGGCGGTGTTGTCGGGCACGGTTCGACCGTAATGAGAACGGACGGCGAGCGCCAAGAGGCAACGGGATCGACACGAGATCGTCACCCTGACGCCGCACACGCCACGGGTCCACGGGTCAGCGCAGACCGCACACGTCCACGACCTGTGCGCGCCGCTCGATGAGCCCCTTGGTCCAGTCGTACAGCACGGGGAGGAACCGGGACTTCGGCAGGATCGGGCGCAAGTGGTCGTATCCGGCGTACGTCGCCCACCGGACCGGCTGCCCCTCGGCGCACAGCGTGTCGACGTACTCGCGCTGGAGGCGCGGGGGGATCACCTCGTCGTCGGCGCCCCACGCGACGAGCATCGGCGTCCCCAGGGGCTGGGTGATCGCGTTCTCGGCGAGGCGGCGTCCGAGCGCGCCGTCGGTGAGGTCGGCGGAGTAGAGGGGGCGGTCCTCCGAGACACCGAGGGCGGTGAGCACCGAGACCACGACTCCGGGCTCGCTCGGGCAGCGCTGCGTCATCTCGAGCACGATCGAACGCGACCCCTCGGCGATGTAGTCGTCGAGGTTCACGTCGGGATAGGTCTCGGAGTAGGGCACGAGCACCCACGAGGTCAGCACCGAGAGCATCGCGTTGGGCGGGCCCGACAGGAGTTCGCGCGCGAGCGCCGGCGGGTCGGCGACCGGGGCGACCACGGCGGTGCCGAGCACGTCGACGCCGGGCGCGTACTCAGGGGCGATCGCGGTGGTCCACAGCGCCGCGTGCCCGCCCTGCGAATGCCCCCACACGACCGTGTCGGGTGACAGCACGAGATCGGTGCGCAGTTCGCCCGTGGCCAGCACCGCGTCCAGCGACGACCGGGCCTCGCCCTCGCCGATCAGGTACGGGTAGGCGCCGGGTGCGCCTTGGCCGGAGAAGTCGGAGGCCACGACGACCCACCCCGCCTTCAGCGCCTGTTCCAGAGCCGGGATCGACCACCGGGTGGCCGACGCGTCACGCAGACTCGGCGCGCACCCCTGCGCGACTCCGGTGGTCCCGTGGTTCCACACGATGACCGGCCGCGGGCCGGGCGGAGGATCCTTCGGCACGATCACGAGGGCGCTCGCCACCGCGGGGCGGTCGACGGCGTCGCGGGTGGTGTACAGGATGCGAGTGGCGTCGCCGTTCTCGGGGGCCCGGCCGAGGTACGAGTCGGAGCGGATGAGTCGCCCGTGCCCCGAGGGGAGCTCGGCGGGCGGGTCGTAGAAGGCGTCGACGACGGGGGCGCCGTCCTGCAGCCAGTCGTTGAGGAACCATCCGCCGGCGGCAGTCGCCACCAGCACGAGCGACAGCGCGTACCGACCCGCGGCCGCCCAGCGCGACCGCGAGAGTCGACGGCGTGCCCGGCGCGCGGCATCCCCGCCGGTCTCCGTCGGACGCGGACGACGGATGCCGCGCGCCCCGCGCACCAGGATGCCGAGGCCGAACACGACCGTGCGCAGACCGAAGATCACCGCCAGCACGAGCACCGTGACATCGGGCCACGTGAAGGACAGCACGCCGAAGGCCAACTGGGCGATGCCCCATGCTCCACGCAGGATCCGGACGCTCGCCGGTCCCGGACGCAGGACGCTGCCGATCGAGGCGAGTCCGCCGATGATCAGCAGAACGGCCAGGACGGCGGGAAGGAGCTCGAGACTGCGGCCGAGCCAGACGAGCACCGCCAGACCGGCGAGGATCCACGCGCCGGCCACGATGCGCGGCCACACCCCGGCGGGCCGGCCGGCGATCTCGACCACGCCCGTCACGATCGCGCTCACGCCGACGTAGATCCCCAGCAGCGCGATCGAGGTGAGCGGGCGCGTGACGATGAGGACGCCCAGGACGACGACGACCGCCCCGACGATCAGCAGGACACGGGGCGGCGCATCGCGCACGAGTTCCGGGAGGGCGCTCCACCGCCGCGACAGGGGGCGGGGGCGTGCGGGCATCCGGCAATGATAGACAGCCCGCAGCACCCTCAGGCCCGCGGCGCCGCCCGGCGGTCAGTCCAGGTCGGGGTCGCGTCCCGTGCGCTCGCCGGTCTCGAGGTTCGCGATCGCGGCGTGATCGGCGGAATCCAGGACGAAGTCGAACACGTCGCCGTTCTCGCGCAGACGGTCCAGGGATACCGATTTCGGGAAGACGACGAGACCGCGGTCGAGGTGCCAGCGGATCACGACCTGCGCGGGAGTCTTGCCGTACCGCGCCGCGATGTCAGCGAGCACGGGCTCGTCGAGCAGGCCGCCGCGCGCGAGCGGCGCCCACGACTCGGTGACGATCCCGTGGGCGGCGTTCCAGTCGACCAGAGCGTTCTGCGGGAACCGCGGGTGCAGCTCCACCTGATCGATGACCGGCAGGACGCCCGTCTCGTCGCGGAGGCGCTCGATGTGGGCCGGCGAGAAGTTGCTCACGCCGATCGAGGTGACCCGCCCCTCCTCGCGCAGGCGTACCAGAGCGCGCCAGGTGTCGACGTAGCGGTCGGCGCTGGGGATCGGCCAGTGGATCAGGTACAGATCGACCCGGTCGAGACCCAGACGCTCGGCGCTCGCGTCGAACGCGCGGAGGGTCTCGTCGAAGCCGTGGTCGTCGTTCCACACCTTGGTCGTGACGAAGACGTCGTCACGTGCGACGCCCGAGGCGCGCAGCCCCTCGCCCACCTCGCGCTCGTTGCCGTACAGCGCGGCGGTGTCCACGTGCCGGTAGCCGGCGGCGATGGCTCCGGCGACCAGATCCGCGGTGACGTCCGCGGGCACCTTGTAGGTGCCGACCCCGAGCTGCGGGATCGACGAACCGTCGGACAGGGGCACGCGGGGCGCTGAGATCATGGCATCCACGCTATCCGCCGCCGGCGCGCACCGGGCCGAGGGTGGATCCGCGCGGCCCCTCACCCGCGAGACTGCATCCCGCCGACAACTCCGCGGCAGCGCGCAGGGGGTTTGTCGGCGGGATGCAGTCTCGGTGAATCGAGGGGCGGCTCAGCCCTGCAGTCGCGCGACGGCCTCGGCCACCGGAAGCGTCTCGCGCTCGCCCGAGCGGCGGTCCCACAGCTCCACTTCGCCGTCGGCGGCTCCGCGCCCGACGATGAGGATGCGCGGGATGCCGACGAGCTCGGCGTCACCGAACTTGACACCCGGCGAGACCTTGGGGCGGTCGTCGTAGAGCACGTCGAGTCCGGCGGCCTCGAGCTGACCGGACACGGATGCCGCGAGGTCGAAGGCCACGGCATCCCGACCCGTCGCCACGACGTGCACGTCGAACGGGGCGACCGCGGCGGGCCAGATGAGGCCCTTCGCGTCGTTGTTGAGTTCGGCGATGATCGCGAGGATGCGGGTGACCCCGATGCCGTACGAGCCCATCGTGACGGTCGCGAGCTTGCCGTTCTCGTCGAGCACCTTCAGGCCGAGGGCTTCGGCGTACTTGCGGCCGAGCTGGAAGACGTGGCCGATCTCCATGCCGCGCGCGAGCTCGACCGGACCCGAGCCGTCGGGGGCCGGGTCGCCCGGGCGCACCGAGGCGGCCTCGACGAAACCGTCGCCGACGAAGTCTCGACCCGCGACGAGCGAGTGCACGTGCTTCTGGTCGATGTTGGCGCCGGTGATCCACGCGGTGCCGTCGACGACGCGCGGGTCGAGGAAGTACCGGATGCCGGTCGCCGACTCCTCGCCGAGGACGGGGCCGGTGGGCGACCAGGGCCCGATGTAGCCCTTGACCAGCAGCGGGTGCTTCGCGAAATCGGCCTCGGTGGCGGCCTCGACTTCGGCCGGGGCGAAGGCCACCTCGACACGCTTGTCGTCGATGTCGCGGTCGCCGGGGATGCCGACGACGACGATCTCGCGCGTGCCGTCGAGGTGGGTGAGCGCGAGGACGACGTTCTTGAGCGTGTGCGCGGCGGTCCACTCCCCCGCCTCGGCGGTCGCGGGACCGGCGATGCCGGGGGCGGGGGCGTCGAGCTGGGCGTTGGAGTGGTCGACGAGCGTCGCGATCGTCGGGGTGTTCGGCGAATCGAAGATCACCGGCTCGGGCTGCCCCTCGATCGGCAGCGCCTCGGGCACGACCGTGGTGAACGCCTCGACGTTGGCGGCGTACCCGCCGGTCGAGCGCACGAAGGTGTCCTCACCGATCGGGGTCGGGTGCAGGAACTCCTCCGACTTCGACCCGCCCATGGCGCCCGCGTCGGCCGCGACGATGACGTACTCGAGACCGAGGCGCTGGAAGATGCGTTCGTACGCGTCGCGCTGCGCCTGGTACGAGGCATCCAGCCCGGCATCCGTCGCGTCGAACGAGTAGGCGTCCTTCATCGTGAACTCGCGACCACGCAGGAGACCGGCGCGAGGACGCGCCTCGTCGCGGTACTTGTCCTGGATCTGGAACAGCGTGAGCGGCAGGTCCTTGTACGACGAGTACAGGTCCTTCACCAGGAGCGTGAACATCTCCTCGTGCGTGGGGGCGAGCAGGTAGTCGGCGCCCTTGCGGTCCTGCAGGCGGAACAGCGCGTCGCCGTACTCCTCCCAGCGGCCGGTCTGCTCGTAGGGCTCACGCGGCAGCAGCGCCGGGAAGTGCACCTCGAACGCGCCCGCGTTCGCCATCTCCTCGCGGACGACGGTCTCGATCTTCGCCTTGACCCTCAGGCCCAGCGGCAGCCAGGCGAAGATGCCCGGGGCGTTGCGACGGATGTAGCCGGCGCGCACGAGCAGACGGTGGCTCGTGACCTCGGCATCCGAGGGGTCTTCGCGAAGCGTGCGGAGGAAGTAGTTCGAGAGACGGGTGACCACGAGAGTCGAGTCTAGAGCGGTGGATGCCAGGGGCTCCGCGCTCGCGCCGCGTTCCGCCGACCACCACGATCTAGGGTGAGCAGGTGCGCACCCGCTGGATCGTTCTTCTCACTTCCTCCGTCGCCCTCCTCGCGGGTGTGCTGGTCTGGGTCGGCATCGGTGCCGTGGGCGGCGCGAGCGGGTGGTACGGGACGGGGCACCGCCAGCCCGCGGCGGAGTCTTCCGGCGAGTTCGCCACGACCGGGACGTATGCCCTCCAGGGCGACGGCACGCTCACCCCGGAGCCGGAAGGGCGGGCGCGTGAGGTCTGGGACGACTTCGTGCGGGTCGCGACGCCCGCCTTCGTGGCATCCGATCTCACCGGATATCGCACGGGCGACGACTCCGGCAGCGACACCCTCGCCTACGTCACGAGCGACGAGAACGACTCGACGAAGTGGGTGTTCGCCGCGAACCTGGCCTACGCCGACGACGCCGACCTGCTGCTGTCCACGCTCGTGCACGAGTACGCACACCTGCTGAGCCTCGGCATCGACGATGTCGACCCCGACGCGACCGAGTGCGACACCGAATGGAGCGGTGCCGGGTGTCTCCTCCCCGACGCCGACCTGGAGCACTTCGCACAGCGCTTCTGGACCGGATACACCGACGCTCCCGCGCGCGACAGCGTCGACGCCGAGGTCGCGGCGGAGTTCTACCAGGCGCACGAGGAGGACTTCGTCAGCGAGTACGCCGCGACGAACGCCTCCGAGGACTTCGCCGAGACCTTCGCCACCTGGGTCGTCGAGCCCGACGGTGCGCGCGACTCGGTGATCGGCGAGAAGTTCGCGTTCTTCGACGGCCTCCCCGAGTACGCCGGCGCACGCGACCGGATCCGCGCGGAGTTCAGCCTCGGCTGAGCCGACGTAGCGTGGAGAGATGACCACGATCCTGCTGACCGGCTTCGAGCCCTTCGCCGGCGACGCCACGAATCCGTCCGGGGATGCCGTGCGCCGGGTCGCCGCCCGGTGGGAAGGAC
>NZ_CAKKMM010000123.1:0-10556 GCF_918698205.1 Microbacterium sp. Bi128
ACCGAGGCCGAGATCGTCGACGGCGAGGGACCCTTCGAGGGGCTCAAGGTCTGCGCCATCCACTCCAAGCCGCTCGAACTGCTGCAGGAGAAGAACTACTTCTTCAAGCTCAGCGAGTTCCAGGAGCCGCTGTTGGAGCTCTACCGCTCGGTGCCCGACTTCGTGCGCCCCGATTCGGCGCGCAACGAGGTCGTGTCGTTCGTCAAGAACGGCCTGAAGGACCTTTCGATCTCGCGGTCGACCTTCGACTGGGGCATCCAGGTGCCGTGGGACGAGTCGCACGTCATCTACGTGTGGGTCGACGCGCTGCTGAACTACGCCACGGCCATCGGCTACGGCACCGATCCCGAGGATTTCGCCCGCCGCTGGCCCGCGTACCACGTGGTCGGCAAGGACATCCTCCGCTTCCACGCGGTGATCTGGCCCGCGATGCTCATGGCCGCCGGCCTCGAGGTGCCTCGCGGCGTCTTCGCACACGGCTGGCTGCTCGTGGGCGGCGAGAAGATGTCGAAGTCCAAGCTCACCGGCATCGCGCCGACCGAGATCACCGACGTCTTCGGTTCGGACGCGTACCGGTTCTACTTCCTCTCGGCGATCGCGTTCGGCCAGGACGGCTCCTTCTCGTGGGAGGACCTCTCGGCCCGCTACCAGGCCGAGCTCGCTAACGGCTTCGGCAACCTGGCATCCCGCACGGTCGCGATGATCGAGCGCTACTTCGAGGGGATCGTTCCCCCGGCAGGCGCCTACACCGAGGCCGACCTGGCGATCCAGAAGACGGTGGCGGATGCCGCGACCCACGCCGACGCGGCGATGGAGCGGTTCCGCATCGACGAGGCGATCGACGCGATCTGGACGATCGTGACGGCGCTGAACGCCTACATCACCGAGAACGAGCCGTGGGCGCTCGCCAAGGACGAGACGCAGCGCGAGCGCCTCGGCACGGTGCTGTACACCGCGGCCGAAGGCCTGCGCGCCCTCGCCGTGCTGCTGTCGCCGGTCATGCCGATCGCGACCGAGAAGCTGTGGATCGCGCTGGGTGCCGCCGAGAGCATCGGCCGTCTGCCCGACCAGCCCCTCCGCGAGGCGGGGGCGTGGGGCGTGCTGCGCCCGGGCGCATCGGTCAACGGCCTGTCGCCGCTGTTCCCGCGCGTCGAGCAGGCATGAGCACGCCCGTCGAGCGCCCCCGCGGCACCATCGAGGGCGGCGACCCCAGTCAGTACGTGCGCGAGCGCTCGGCGGACGGACGCCGCGACGTGAGCTACCCGCCCGCGCCCGAGCCGCTGGGCGTCGCCGTCTACGACAACCACTGCCACCTCGAGATCGAGGACGGCGAGACCGGACTCTCGCTCGACGAACAGCTCGAGCGCGCGGTCGCGGTCGGGGTCCACGGGGTCGTTCAGGCGGGCGGCGACATCGATTCGTCGCGCTGGTCGGCGTGGGCCGCGCAGCAGCACCCGCGCGTGCTCGCCGCCGTCGCGATCCACCCGAACGAGGCGCCGGCGTACGACGAGGCCGGAGAGCTGGATGCCGCGATCGCGGTCATCGACGAGCTCGCGGCCCAGCCGCGGGTGCGGGCGATCGGCGAGACGGGCCTGGACTTCTTCCGCACCGAGGCCGATGGCATCCCGGCCCAGATGCGCTCGTTCGAGGCGCACATCGCTCTCGCCAAGAAGCACGGGATCGCGATGCAGATCCACGACCGCGACGCGCACGACGCGGTCCTCGAGACGCTCGAGCGCGTCGGCGCCCCCGAGCGGACGGTGTTCCACTGCTTCTCGGGCGATGTCGAGATGGCGCGAGTCGCCGCCGACCGCGGCTACTACCTCTCGTTCGCCGGCAACGTCACGTTCAAGAACGCGCAGAATCTGCGCGACGCCCTCGCCGTGACCCCGCCCGAGCGCATCCTCGTCGAGACCGACGCGCCGTTCCTCACGCCCACGCCCTTCCGCGGGCGGCCGAACGCGCCGTACCTGATCCCGGTGACGCTGCGCTTCCTCGCGGCCGAGCTCGGGACGGATGCCGATGAGCTCGCGGCGCAGGTCGCGGCGAACACGCTCGAGGTCTACGGGGAGTTCTGACCCTCGCACGAACGACGAAGGCCGGCACCCCGCGGGGGCCGGCCTCGATCGTGAGGCGGGAGAGGGCGGTCAGGCCTTCGCCTTGGGCTTCTTCACGAAGAGCGTCTCGGTCTGCTCCAGTTCCATGCCCTTGGTCTCGGGGATCCGCAGCGCGACGTACACGAACGACAGCGCCGCGAACAGGGCGTACATGCCGTAGGTCAAGGGAAGCGACCAGCCCGACATCGCCGGGAACGACACCGTGATGGCGAAGTTGGCGATCCACTGGGCGCCGGCGGCGACGCCGAGCGCCTTGCCGCGGATGCGGCTCGGGAAGATCTCGCCGAGCAGCACCCACACCAGCGGGCCCCACGAGGCGCCGAAGCCGACGACGAAGACGTTCGCGGCGACGAGGGCGATCCCGCCCCACGGTGCCGGGAGCGAGACGTCCTGCCCGCTTCCCTGCGCGAACGTGAAGGCCAGCGCCATGGCGCCGAGCGACAGGGTCATCAGCACGGAACCGGTCAACAGGATGGGCTTACGACCCACCCGGTCCACCAGGAAGATCGCGACGAAAGTGACGACGACGTTCGTGATCGAGGTGATCACCGAGATCAGCAGGGAGTTGCTCTCGTCGAACCCGACGGCGCGCCAGAGCGTCGTGGAGTAGTAGAAGATCACGTTGATGCCGACGAACTGCTGGAACATCGACAGCAGGATGCCGGTCCAGACGATCCCTTGCAGACCCAGCACCGGTCCGCGCAGCGACACGTTCTTGTTCTTGCGGTCGGCGTCGATCGCGCTGGTCAGGTCCTTCATCGTCTTGTCGAGATCGGCCGGCGGCACGAGGCGCGAGAAGATCGCACGCGCCTCGTCGGTGCGGCCCTTCGCCAGCAGATAGCGCGGCGACTCGGGGACGGTGAACGACAGGATGCCGTAGACGGCGGCCGGCACGACGCCGACGAGGAACATCCAGCGCCACGCTTCCAGACCCAGCCAGAGCTCGTTGGCCGCGCCGCCCGCCGACGTGGCGAGCAGGGCGTCCGAGAGCAGGGCTCCGAAGATACCGAGGGTGATCGCGAGCTGCTGCAGCGAGGCGAGGGAGCCGCGGATCTGCCGCGGGGCGACCTCGGCGATGTATGCGGGAGCGACGACGGAGGCGATGCCGATGCCGAGGCCGCTCATCACGCGCCACAGGATCAGGTCCGGGACGCTGAAGGTCAGCGCGGCACCGATCGAGGAGACGAAGAAGAGGATCGCGCCTAGCAGCATGACCCGCAGGCGGCCCCAGCGATCCGAGAGCGCTCCGGCGACGATGGCACCGACGGCGCAGCCGAGGAGGGCGACGGCGACCACGAACCCGGTGAGCACCTGCGTCAGCTCGAAGTTGCCCTCGACGGCGTCGACCGCGCCGTTGATGACGGACGAGTCGAAACCGAACAAGAAGCCACCGACGGCGGCGGCGATCGAGAGGCCGACCGCCCGTCGCCCGTAGGGGCCTCGGAGGGTGAAGGCATTGGCGGGGATCGACTGCGTCTGACTCACCCGTTCACGGTACTCCCAGGAAAGGGACAGTGGCCGGAGGCTGGCTACAGTGGAACAATGCCCGTTTCGCTCCTCGGTGCCGCCGAGATCCGCCGGCTCGCCGCCGACCTCGACGTCACCCCGACGAAGAAACTGGGGCAGAACTTCGTCGTCGACGCCAACACGGTGCGCAAGATCGTGCATGCGGCCCGGGTCGAGGCATCCGATCGGGTGGTCGAGATCGGTCCCGGTCTCGGCTCGTTGACCCTCGCGATCCTCGAGACCGGTGCCTCCGTCGTCGCGGTCGAGATCGACCACCGCCTGGCCGCGCGTCTTCCCGAGACGGCTGCGGCGCACGGCGTCGCGGACGACCGCCTCACCGTCATCGACGCCGACGCCCTGCAGGTGCGCGCGCTGCCGGGAGAGCCCGCAGTGCTGGTGGCGAATCTGCCGTACAACGTCTCGGTTCCCGTGCTGCTGCACTTCCTCGAGACCTTCCCGTTCCTGCAGCGCGGTGTCGTGATGGTCCAGGCCGAGGTGGGGGAGCGTCTGGCGGCCCCGTCCGGGTCGAAGGTCTACGGCGCGCCGAGCGTCAAGGCCGCGTGGTACGGCGCGTGGCGCCTGGCCGGAACCGTCTCGCGCCAGGTCTTCTGGCCGGTGCCCAACGTCGACAGCGTGCTCGTGGGCTTCGAACGGGATGCCGAGCCGCGCGGCAGCGAAGAGCTCCGGCGCCGCACGTTCGCGATCGTGGATGCCGCCTTCCAGCAGCGTCGCAAGATGCTGCGGCAGGCCCTGTCCGCCGTCCTGGGCGGATCGGCGGCCGTCGCATCGGAGACGCTCGAGCGGGCCGGAGTGGACCCGACCCTGCGGGGCGAGCAGCTCTCGATCGACGATTTCGTGCGGATCGCCGTTCTCTGAGGGGTCCGCCCCCGGGGTCGACGTCGGGGTGATTTCCCGACGTGTTCATCACGCGTTCCGGAAACATGTCTGTAACATTTCAGCCCAACCGGGAGCATCACGCCGGGGAGAGGTCGCACCCGACGACCCGAAGGGAACGAGATGCGCTACGCCGAATACCCGCGTGCCGAACGCGTGCTGCTGCACTTGAGCGACACCCATCTGCGGGCGGGCGGAGCACCGCTCTACGACCGCGTGGACTCGGAGGCGCACCTCGCTCAGGCGATCGCCGCGATCGAGGCCTCCGGCGTCCGCCCCGACGGGCTGATCTTCACCGGCGACCTCGCCGACTTCGGCGAGGGTGACGCCTACGCGCGCGTCCGGGCGCTCGTCGAGCCGGCCGCGGAGCGCCTGGGTGCCCCGGTCATCTGGGTCATGGGCAACCACGACGACCGGGCGACCTTCCGTTCGCACCTGCTCCCCGCCGACCACGGCGACCCGACGGCGCCCGTCGACCGGGTGGACGAGGTGAACGGGCTGCGCATCGTGACGCTGGACACGTCCGTTCCGGGGCAGCACCACGGCGAGGTCAGCGCCGCGCAGCGCGAGTGGCTCGCCGACGTGCTGTCGGTCCCCGCTCCGCTCGGGACGATCCTGGCCATGCATCACCCGCCGGTGCCGAGCGTCCTCGATCTCGCCGCGACCGTCGAGTTGCGCGAACAGCGCCTGCTCGCGGACGTGCTGCGGGGGAGCGACGTGCGGACGATCCTCGCGGGGCACCTGCACTACTCCACGTTCGCGACCTTCGCCGGCATCCCCGTGTCCGTGGCATCCGCGACGTGCTACACGCAGGACCTCATGGTGCCCGTCGGCGGGACGCGGCCGCAGGACGGCGCGCAGGGGTTCAACCTCGTGCACGTCTACGACGAGACGATCGTGCACTCGGTCGTGCCGGTCGTCGCCGCCGAGGTGCTGCAATACGTCGACGCCGCCGAATCGCAGGAGCGCCTGCGCTCGGCGGGGATCGTCGTGCCGACGAACCGCGAACTCAGCGGGCGGGTGTCGCCGCCGACGACACCGCTGCCGATCCGGCGCTGACCGAGGTCTTCTCCCACGGGGCTGCGACCGGGAAGTAGCGCTCCAGGCACGCACGCAGCGCGGGGACCCGGACCTCTTCGGGGATCTCGGGAACGCTGCCGTCGTTGAGGCAGAACATGTCGGTGTCGCGACGCGACACCAGACGCTCCATGCGGCGCAGCGAGTCGAGCTGCGTGGTCTGGACGTAGCGAGTGCGCGGCTCCGTGGTCACGACCGCGCGACCGGTCGCCAGCGCGTAGAAGTGGTACAGGCTGTTGGTCACCGAGATGTCGGAGGCGGCGCGGAACCGGCTCGCCGCCGTGCGCGCGTAGTCCTCGGCGAACTCGCGCTCGAGCTCGTACGCGACCGAGCGCCGCAGCGGGGTGGCGCAGTGCTCGAGGTCGAGCGTGATCACCCGGCCGAAGCGCTCCTTGAGCAGCGCCCGGTTGACCCGCAGGCCGTTGTCGTGGCCCGAGCGATCGACGTGCGCCGGTCCGCTGCCGATGCGGATGCCGCTCTCGACGAAACGGCTGATGCCGGCTCCGCTGAAGAACAGCTCGGGGGTCACCGGCCGCCCGAAGAACATGTCGTCGTTGCTGTAGAGGAAGTGCTCGGCCAGCCCCGGGATGCGGTGCAGCTGGGCTTCGACCGCGTGAGAGTTGTGCGTGGGCAGCACTGTCGGGTCGGCGAAGAACTCCTCGCTGCGCACGATCGTGACCTTGGGGTGGTCGGCGAGCCACTCGGGTGTGGGGGAGTCGGTCGCGATGAAGATGCGGCGCACCCACGGGGCGTACATGTGGACGCTGCGCAGCGCGTAGCGCAGTTCGTCGACCTGGCGGTACCGGGCGGCGTTGTCGTCGCCGTCGCCCACGACGTACCCCTTCATGCGGGCAGCGCGCTGCCGCTGGAAGTCGCTCGAGGAACCGTCGACCCACGAGAAGACCATGTCGACGTCGTGCGTGAACTCGTTCGGGTGCGGATCGAACATGCCCGCGACCGTCCGCCAGCGACGCCCGTAGCGCTCGATCTCGACGAGGTCCAGATCGGCCGCGGCGAAGGTCCGGCGCGTCAGCGCGCTCGGGCGCGGGGCCTCGACGGTCTGCGCGCCGAAACGCCACAGCTCCAGGCGCGGCGCCAGTGCAGAGCCGTAGCGGTACGAGCCCTCGGTCGAGGTGCGCGGACGGAAGACGGCGTAGGCCTCGACGGCGTGCGGGGTCGGCACCACGCTGTGCGCGGGCACCGGGTCGTCGCCGCGCGCCTTGAGGTACACGGGACCGAGCTCGGGATCGCGCAGCGCCGCGAGCGCGGCATCCGCGTGGACGGTGTCGACGACGAGCTTCGGTCGGCGGTTCGCGTCGCGCACGAGCAGGACGGGAACACCCGCGGCCTCGATGGCGGATGCCACCGTGAGCAGGTCGTCGCGCTCGGCGTCGGCGGGGGTGGAGGTGTCATCGACGAGGTGCAGGATGCCGTCCACCATGCGGATGTCCGCCCGGGAGAGGAGTGCGCGCCAGGGGTCGGTCTCGACAGAAAGGGGGACCATCGATCGCATACTGTGCCTCCTCGGGGGTGATGGGGACGGTTGATACACCGTAGGGAGCCGTCGTTACGGCTGCGTTTCGGCGACGGCGCCGGACGGCGGTGGGCGGCGCGCTACTGTCGAAGAGTGACTGAGATCGCCCGTTCCGGCCCGGCCGCCGTCCACCCGTCTCTCGCGGGTCGGACGCTTTCGGGTCGACGTTCCAGTTTCGCACACGGCGGGGCACTTCGGCTCCGCGGGCGGCGGGCCGTCCGATGAGGGGGCCCACGCCGCCGTCCGTCCGCGTGCGCGCGCCGGGGAAGATCAACGTCTTCCTCGAGGTCGGCGACGTTCACGACGACGGTTATCACGAGGTCGCCACGGCGTATCAGGCCGTCTCGCTGTACGAGGAGATCACCGCCACGGCGGCCGACGACATCACGATCGAGATCGCGGGCACCTCGACGGTCGACGTCGACGGAGTCCCCACCGACGACAGCAATCTCGCCGTCCGTGCCGCGCGGTTGCTCGCCCGGGTCGCCGGCGTCGACCGGGGCGTGCACTTGTCCGTGCGCAAGGCCGTTCCGGTGGCCGGAGGAATGGGCGGCGGGTCCGCGGACGCAGCGGCGGCGCTCGTGGCGTGCGATGCGCTGTGGGGCATCGGGATGCCGACCGCCGACCTCACGCGTCTGGCGGCGCAGTTGGGTGCGGACGTGCCGTTCGCCCTCCTCGGCGGCACCGCGATCGGAACGGGACGCGGAGACGAGCTGAGTCCCGCGCTGGCCTCGGGGCGGTTCGACTGGGTGCTCGTGACCAACGACGTGGGGCTGTCGACACCGGTGGTCTACGGCGAACTGGACGCCCACCGGGAGCGCCACATGGTCGACATCGGTCCGGCGCCGCGTGTCCCCGCCGTGGCCCCCGACGTGCTGCACGCGCTGCGGCAAGGCGATGCCCGCATGCTGGCGGCGACCGTCCGCAACGATCTGCAGGCTCCGGCGCTGCACTTGCGCCCCGATCTGGCGCGCATCCTCGAGCGCGGCGAACGATCGGGTGCCTTGACCGGAATCGTCTCGGGGTCGGGGCCGACCCTGGCCTTCCTCGCCGCCGACGAGACGGCGGCGATCGATCTCCAGGTGACCCTCAGCGCCGCCGGCCACCGCGCCCTGCACGCCCACGGTCCCGTGGTCGGTGCGCGGCTGGTCTGACCGGCCCGCACCATAGCCCAGGTCGTCACACGCAGCAATCTGCCGGTTCGTGTCGGAGGCCCTCGCTAGCCTCGATCGCAGTGGTTTCGTACCGGCGGATGCCGTGTCCGCCAGCGGCCACGAAAGGGGAGTTCCCATGAAGGCAGTACTCGACGGCGTCGTCATCGCCGAAGCCGACCGCGACGACCTGGTCTCCATCGAAGGCAACTGGTACTTCCCGCCGCGCGCGGTGCGCGAGGGCGCGCTCTCCCAGAGCCCGACGCCGTACACCTGCCCGTGGAAGGGCGCGGCCCAGTACTGGAACGTCTCCCTCGATGGCGCCGAGCTGACCGACGGTGCGTGGTCCTACCCCGACCTCCGCCCCGGTGCGGTCGATCGCGTCGGCACCGACTTCGCGGGATACGTCGCGTTCGATCGCAAGGTCGTGGTCTCCGACTGAGTCGGGCACGCGCATGATCGAGTTCTCGACCGTCTCGAAGGTCTTCCCTGACGGCACGAAGGCCGTCGACGATTTCAGCCTCGTCATCCCTTCGCGCAAGACCACCGTCTTCGTGGGCTCCTCCGGGTGCGGCAAGACGACGCTGCTGCGCATGATCAATCGCATGGTCGAGCCCTCCGCGGGCTCGATCACGATCGACGGCGACGACATCGGCGCACAGCCACCCGTCCAGTTGCGACGACGTATCGGCTACGTGATGCAGAACTCCGGCCTTCTGCCGCACTTCACGGTCGCCGAGAACATCGCGACCGTGCCCGTGCTCCAGGGCGAGAACCGCAAGAAGGCGCGCACCCGCGCACTCGAGCTCATGGAGACCGTGGGGCTCGACACCGCGATGGCCGATCGCTACCCCAGCCAGCTCTCGGGCGGTCAGCAGCAGCGCGTGGGCGTGGCCCGTGGCCTCGCGGCCGACCCCAACATCCTCCTGATGGACGAACCGTTCGGGGCCGTCGACCCGATCGTCCGTGACGAGCTGCAGCAGGAGCTCATCCGTCTGCAGAACGACATCGGCAAGACCATCGTGTTCGTGACACACGACATCGACGAGGCGTTCCTCCTCGGCGACCAGGTGGTCCTGCTCGAGAAGGGTGCGCAGATCGCCCAGGTCGGAGCCCCCAGCGAGATCATCGAGAACCCCGCCAACGATTTCGTCGCGAGCTTCATCGGCGCGATCAAGGGCAAGCGCGCGTTGCGCCTGAAGCAGACCGCGCACGGCACGGTCGTCGTGGATGCCGAAGGGCGCACGCAGGGTGCTCTCGTGGAGGAGCCGCGCCCGTGACGTGGGTGGTGAACAACCTCGGCCTGATCGGGGAGCTGACCCTGCTGCATCTGCGGCAGAGCCTGATCGCCTTGCTCGTGGGCTTCGTGCTGAGCATCCCGCTCGGGTGGTTCGCGTGGCGGTACCGTCTCGTGCGCAGCAGCGTCATCACCATCACCGGGCTCCTGTACACGATCCCCTCGCTCGCGTTGCTGATCCTGATGCCGGTCGTCACCGGCTGGTACTCGATCGTCAGTGAGACGAACCTCATCGTGGCGCTCGCGATCTACGCGGTCGCGATCCTCGTCCGGGCCGTCGCCGACGGACTCGATTCGGTCGACGCGGGTGTCCGCCAGGCGTCCACGGCGATCGGATACGGCTCGTTCCGCCGCTTCTGGGCCGTGGAGTTCCCCCTCGCGGGCCCCGTGATCCTCGCCGGGTTGCGGGTGGCGTCCGCGAGCACGATCGCCCTCGCGACGGTCGGCATCCTGGTCGGCATCCAGAACATCGGATACCTGTTCACGAACGGTCTGCAGCGACGGATCATCCCCGAGGTGTTCACGGGTGTGCTCGCCGTGGTCGTCATCGCCCTGGTGATCGACCTGCTGCTCGTCATCGCGGGTCGTCTGCTCATGCCCTGGACGCGCCGGGTGAAGACCCCCGCGCGTCGAGCGACCCGGACGGCGGTGACCGCATGAACCTCTTCGGTGACGCCATCGCCTGGATCTTCTCCGGCAACCCCGGGACCGGTTTCGACTCCATCCCCGTCGCCATCGGCGTGCAGCTGCTCTACACGGTGATCTCGGTGGTCATCGCGGCGGCGATCGCGGTGCCGCTGGGCTGGTACATCGGCCACACCGGCAAGGGGCGCGAGATCGCCGTGTCGATCTCGGGCGCGGCCCGTGCGATCCCGTCGTTCGGCCTGCTGATCCTGCTGACGCTGCTGCTCGGCGTGCTGCACAAGCCCGAGGCCGCGGTCATCTCGTTCGTCGTCCTCGCGATTCCGTCGCTTCTCGCC
>NZ_CAKKMM010000124.1:0-10519 GCF_918698205.1 Microbacterium sp. Bi128
GGCGGCGGGAGCGCTGCGTAGCGGAGGGGATTCCGTGGGCGGAGGATGTCCGCGGGGTCTTTGGTCCTCCGGTCCCCGAATCTCTTCCGCTGAAGAACTCTCGCGCGGAGGGAGGGACGCAGGATGCCGGTCGCGGCAGGGGCCGCGCGGAGTTTAGGGCGTCGCGGGCGCGGGTAGCAGCCGGTCGGGCGGCCGAACGCGGCGACGAAGTCTGGGCCGCGCTGGCGCGGCTCGGCAGCAGTCGCGAATCAGCGGCCGTAGGGTTGGCGCGTGGCGATGATCGTGATCATGCGCTCCAGCGCGAACACCGGGTCGCGGGAGGCGCCCTTGACCTCGGCGTCGGCGCGCGCGGTCGCGTGGATCGCCATCCCGAGCGTGTTCCCGGTCCAGCCGACGAGGTCGCGGCGCGCGCGGTCGATCTGCCAGTCCTTCATGCCCAGGCGTTGGGCGAGCGCCCCCGACGATTCGCGGTGGCCGGCGACGCGCGCCATCGTCCGGAGCTTCATGGCCACCGCCGCGACGAGCGGGACGGGATCGGCCCCGGATGCCAGGGCGTGGCGCAACGCCAGGAGCGCGGGGCCGTACTGACCGGCGATCGCGGTGTCGGCGACGGTGAACGCGGAGGTCTCGACGCGGCCGCCGTAGTAGCGCTCGACCGTACGTTCGTCGATGTCGCCGGGGACGTCGGCGATGAGCTGCTGGCATGCGGCCGCGAGCTCGGTGAGGTCGTCGGCGAAGGCCGAGACGAGGGACCGCAGGGCGACCGGGGCGATGCGCTTCTGCGCGGCCTTGAACTCGCCGACGGCGAAGTCGAAGCGGTCGGAGTCGCGCTTGACGGCGGGGCACGCGATCTCGATGCCGCTGCCCTGGCCCGCGCGGATGGCATCCAGGAGTTTCTTGCCGCGCACGCTCGCACCGGTGTGGCGGAGGACGACGGTCGCGCCGTCCTGCGGGTGCGCGAGGTACGACAACGCCTCGGTGAGGAAGGCGTCGCTGCACTTCTCGACTCCCCCGACGCGCACGAGCCGCGGTTCGCCGAACAAAGAGGGCGAAGTGACCGCGAGCAGGGTGCCCGCGGTGTAGTCGTCGGCTCGGACGTCGGTGACCTCGAGGCTCGGGTCTTCGCTCTTGAGGTACTCGCGGATGCCGGCGGTCGCGCGCTCGGCGCACACTTCTTCCGGGCCCGAGATCAGCACGATCGGCGCGGGCTGGGGGGTGCGCCATCCGATCTGGGGAATGGCCGACTTCGCCTTCGCGGGGGCGGAGCGTCGGGGTGCCGGGGTCACTCCCCCAGCCTACCGACCGGGTCGGACATGGATGCCGAGGATCCGCGGCCGCGGTCAGCCGTTCGCCGCCGTCGAGGCGGGTGTCCGCGGGGTGGCGTAGCGTGCGCGCATCTCCGGTCCGGCGGCCGGTCCGGACCGGAACGCGAACCGCGGATCCGAGACGGACAGCCCGGTCACGGGGTCGATCGTCACCGGTTCCACCTCGTCGCCGGTCGTCACGTCCACGAGCACCATCGCCCGCTCGGCGGGGGCCAGCTGCTCGTTCCTCCACGCCGCGAGGGCGACGAGGATCGGTCGGAGCGACCGGCCGAACTCCGTGAGCACGTACTCGTTCCGGACGGGGCGGTCCTGGTACGGGCGGGTGGTGAGGATGCCGTTCTCGACGAGCACCTTGAGGCGCTTGGCCAGCATGCTCGAGGACAGGCCGATGTTCGCTTCGAACTCGTCGAAACGCGTGTAGCCGTCGAAGCAGTCATGGAGGATCAGCATGGTCCACCACTCGCCCACGTACGACATCGCGGTCGACAGCGGGCATTCGCGATCCTCGACCCGGATCTGTGCGGACATCCGACACTCCTTCCGAACGTGACCGCGGCGCACTCGGCCAGTCACTGCTAATGTAGCAGCCATGGTGACTATCGAAACAGAAGCGACTCATTTCGGTGTACCCACCCGAAGGCAGGGGCAGCGGGCCGTGGTCAGCGGAGGCACGAAGGGTACGGGGGCGGCTGTGGCTCGCCGGCTGCGGGCCGCGGGGATGCAGGTCACCGCGATCGCCCGGACGCCGGGCACCGACGAGGATGTCCGGTTCGTGGCCGCCGACGTGACCGACCCGGGTGCGGTTCGCGACGCCGCGCGGATCATCCTGACCGAGGGGGCTCCCGACGTCGTCGTCCATGTCGCCGGCGGATCGCACTCCCCCGGCGGCGGCTTCGGCGCCCTCGGCGAGACCGAGTGGGCGCGCGAGATCGACCTCAACCTCCTGTCGGCGGTGCGGCTCGATCGCGAGCTCGTCCCGGCCATGATCGAGGCCGGGCGCGGAGCGATCGTTCACGTGTCCTCGATCCAGGCGCGGATGCCGTTATGGGACGGCACTCTGGCGTACGCGGCCGCGAAAGCGGCCCTGCGCACCTACAGCAAGGGCCTGGCGGGCCAGCTCGCTCCTCTCGGCATCCGCGTGAACACCGTCTCGCCGGGCGGTATCCAGACCGCGGGGGCCGAGGCGCTCGTCGAACGCCTCGCCGCAGACCTCGACGGCGACAGAGACGCGGCGTGGGACTCACTCGTCTCGGCGCTCGGCGGTGTGCCCTCGGGGCGTTTCGCGACGCCTGACGAGGTCGCATCCACGATCGCCTTCGTGGCCTCGGATGCCGCGGCGAGCATCACCGGAGCCGACGTCGTCATCGACGGCGGCACCGTGCGAACCATCTGACCACCGATGATCCCTGGAAGGGACAGACCATGACCGACGTGCACACGCCCTACGACCCGACCCTCCTTCCCTCCCCGGTCGTCGGCTACCTCGACGCGCGGGAAGACCACCGCCACGCCGACGCGACGGCCGCGTTCTCTCCGGACGCGATCGTGATCGACGACGGCCGGACCTACCGAGGTCTCGACGCGATCTCCGCGTGGATCGCGACGTCCTCGACGGAGTTCACGTACACGAGCTCCCGCCTGGACCAGTGGGTCGGCGACACCCGTCGAGCAGTCGTGCGGGTCCGGCTGGACGGCAACTTCCCCGGCGGTATCGTCCTGCTCCGCCACGGCTTCCAACTCGCGGCCGGACGCATCGAGCGACTGGTGATCGAGGTCTAGCGACTCGCGAAGGCAGCACGTGGAGTGCTGCCAGGTGCGGGCGAGGCTCACGGCGGTCTCTGTCGCCACAGGGTCAACCGCCCCTCATCGTCGCGCCAGACCGCCAGGATGCCGTCGGTGTCGGTGCGAGCCGCGGTGGTGCCGACGGACGTGAGGAGGTCGAGCAATCGGGCCGTGGGATGGCCGTACGTGTTCTCCGCGCCGACACCGATGAGCCCGAGGGGCGCGTGCAGGCGACGGTAGAGCTCGGGGTCCTGGTCGGCGCTGCCGTGGTGCGAGACCTTCACGATCTCGACGCGGGGGACGTCGACGCGGCGGAGGAGCGCCGCCTGCGGCTCGGCGCCCAGGTCGCCGAGCATCACCGTGCGGGGGAAGCCCGGCCCGGAGACGTCGATGGCCACGCTCGCATCGTTGCCGGGCTCCATGCCCGGAAGCGGGCCGAGCGCCTGCCACCGCGTCTCGCCGAGGGTGCCCGTGAGACCGAGGGATGCCGTGCGCAGCTCCGCCCCTCTCGCGGCGAAGCGGTCGAGCAGCCTCTCGTCCGCCGGCTCTCCGACCGGCCCATGCAGGACGACGTCCGCGCGTCCGAGGATGGCCGGGGACCCGCCGACGTGGTCCTTGTCGAAGTGCGTGAGCACCACCAGGTCGAGGCGGTCGATCCCGAACGTCTGCAGACATTCCGCGAGCGGCTCGGGCTCGGGTCCGGTGTCGACGAGCGCCACCGCGGACCCGGATCGCCACAGCGTGGCATCGCCCTGACCGACGTCGCACATCGCAACCTGCCAGTCGGTCGGAACCGTGAGCGGCCCCGCGACCGTGCGGATCGTGCTGGTGCCGCCGATCGCGCCCAGCAGGATGGCCACCGCCGCCGTCGCGAGCGCGGTGATCCGCGGGCCGCGGCGGGGGCGAAGGATCGCGAGGACCACCGCGCCGCCCACCGCGGCCAGGAGTGCCGCCCCGGGCGGGCCGTCCGGCCAGGGAAGGTTCTGCGCCGGCCAGGACGCGGTGGTGTGCGCCACCCCGGCGATCCAGGCGGCGGGGATCCAGGCCAGCGCGGTCAGCCCGTCGCGCAGCCACGGGAATGGCGCGACGCAGGCCAGGACCCCGGCGATCGTCGCCGGTGCCGCCGCCGGATCGGCGAGAAGGTTCGCGGCGACGCCGAGGAGCGGGACGTGCGGGTCGATCAGCACGATGAGCGGGCCGCAGACGAGCTGGGCAGCCGTCGGCACCGCGAGGGCGAGGGCGAGGGGGGCCGGCATCCATCGACCGAGCCCGTCCGCGAGCGGCCGGGCGAGGACGAGGAGCGCGGCGGTAGCGGCGGCCGACAGGGCGAATCCGAGCGAGCGACACAGCCAGGGGTCGGCGATCAGGAGGAACGTGACCGCCGCCGACAGCACCGCGACGCCGAGCGTGGGACGCCCGAAGCCGAGGGCGAGGATGCCGATCGCGCTCATCGCCGCCGCCCGGACCACGCTGGGCTCGGGCGTGACGAGCACCACGAAGCCCGCGAGCACGAGCAGCGCACCGGCCACCCGGACCCACCGGCGGGTTCCGCACAGGGCGAGCACGCCGAACGCGGCGCCGACCACGAGCGCACAGTTCGCGCCCGACACCGCCGTCAGGTGCGACAGCGACGCGGCGTTCATCGCCTCCTCGGTCGCCGTGTCGAGCCCGGAGGTGTCGCCGACCGCGAGCCCCGGAATGAGACCCGCACCAGGCTGCGGCAATCCGCGGGTCGAGGCGAGGAGCCCGTCGCGGAGCGCTGCGAACCAGCCCCAGACGCCGTCCGGCGGGGGCGCGCGGTCGACCTGGGTTGCGCGCAGCACGAGCACGGCGCGGTCGGTGGGATCCGCGGGGATCGCCCGACCGGACAGGACGACCTCGCTTCCCTGCCCGGATGCCGCGAGTCGGTCGCGTCCGTCGGCGTCGACCCCGATGCGCACGGGCAGCGCTCCGCGCACCGTACTCGCGCCCGCGGAGACGGCGGAGGCAACCGCATCGAACCACGCGCCTCCATCGACGCTGCGCGACAGGTGGCCGGTGACCGTGGCGGTCACCCGGAGGTGGCGGCCACCATCGACCTGCAGGTCGGCGATCTGCGCACGAGTCGGCGCGAGGGTCGCAACGGTGCCCGCACTGGCCGCCGCGCACGCGAGAGCGACGGCCGCCACGACGATCGCCGAATGCCGGAACTTCACGAGCACACCGATCAAGATCGCCGCGGCGATGGCGAAGATCAGCGCGAGGACCCATGGCTCCGGGAATGCCGTCCCCGCCGTCGCTCCAGCCCAGGTCGCCGCGGCCACGGCGACGGGGCGCCACGCGCGACGACGCAGGGCGCGGCGACCGACTCCCTGCCCGTCGAGTCTCGGGAGGCCGGCCGCCTCGGCGCCGGACCGTACGGCGCCGCTCACACTCGCACCAGATCGCGCAGTCCCGCGAGCATCTTGTCGCCGATGCCGGGCACCGAACCGAGGTCGTCGACGCTCGTGAAGCGGCCGTTCTCCTCGCGCCACGCGAGGATGCGATCCGCGAGCGCCGGACCGATCCGGGGCAGCGCGTCGAGCTGCTCCCGAGTCGCGGTGTTGAGATCGAGCGGCCCGACCGTCGCTCCCGGCGCTCCCCCGGCGGCGGCCGTGGGTGCAGCGCCGACGACGGGCACGACGATCTGCTCCCCATCCGTGACGGCGCGCGCGAGGTTCACGCCCGCGCGTTCGGCGTCGTCCGCGAAGCCTCCCGCCCGCGCGATCGCGTCGGCCACGCGGTCGCCGACGTCCAGCCGGTAGAGCCCCGCTGCCCGTACCGCGCCCGCCACGTGAACGTACACGCCGGCTCCGGCGGGCGCGCTGGCCCGGCCCGTCGGCGCGGGCGTCGTCGTGACGGTCTCGGTGCCCGTCGTCCCGCGGAAGATCCCGATCCCCACGGTGACGGCGAAGGCGAGGAGCACGAGGACGATCACCGCCCCGACACCGAGACGGCGGCGCGAACCGAGGCGCGGAGGAGTCTCGATCGAGTCCGGTGATGCCATCACGCCAGCACCCTACGAAGGGCGGGAACCCTCCCGTCGGGCCCGACGTCGAGTCAGTGGACGCTCCTTCGGATCACCGCCCTGGGGAGGAACGGTGCCGAAAACCGCCTACGCCCTCGCCGCCGCCTGAACGACGGATGCCACGCCCTCGCGCTCCGCAGAGCGCCGCGGACGTGGCATCCGGATTGCATGCAATCGGCTTCGACGATCAGCCCACGGATTGCGCGCTAAATCAACCGTCTACTTCGTCGAGAAGCTGACCACCTTCGGCGGGCGCACGACCGCACGCACGATCTCGCGCTCACCGAGCGCCCGGCGCACCTTCTCGTCCTGGCGGGCCAGGGCCTCGAGTTCTTCGGCGCCGATCTTGGCCGAGACCTCGAGCGTGCCGCGCACCTTGCCGTCGATCTGCACGACCGCGGTCACGGTGTCTTCGACGAGGAGCGTCGGGTCGGTCTGGCGCCACGTCGTGAGGCCGACGAAGCCGTCGTAGCCGAGCGTCTGCCACATCTCTTCGGCGGTGTGCGGGGCGAAGAGGTCGAGGGTCATTGCGATGACCTCGGCGGCCTCGCGCACGGCGGGGTCGCTCGTGCCGGCGCTGCCGTCGATCGCCTTGCGGGTCGCGTTCACGAGCTCCATGAGGCGCGCGACCACGACGTTGAACTTCGTCTGCTCGACGAGGTTCGGCGCCTCGGCCAGCAAGCGGTGCGTCACGCGGCGCAGGGCCTGGTCGCCCTCGGCCCACACCACGTCGGTCTCGCTGTCGACGTCGTGCGCGATGCGGAGGGCCCGGGCGAGGAACTTCGCCGCGCCCGTGGTCGAGACGTCGTTCCAGTCCTTGTCGTCCTCGACCGGACCGGCGAAGGTGAGGGCTACGCGCAGCGCGTCGGCGCCGTGGGCGTCGAGCTCCTCCTGGAAGAGCACGAGGTTGCCCTTGCTCTTCGACATCTTCGCGCCGTCGAGGATCACCATGCCCTGGTTGATGAGGCTCGAGAAGGGCTCGGTGAACTCCACCAGACCCATGTCGAACAGGGCCTTGGTGATGAAGCGCGCGTACAGCAGGTGGAGGATCGCGTGCTCGACGCCGCCGATGTAGTAGTCGACCGGTCCCCACTTGCCGGCCTCGCGGCCGGAGAACGCCTCGGTCTCGTCGTTCGGCGAGAGGAAGCGCAGGAAGTACCACGAGCTGTCGACGAAGGTGTCCATCGTGTCGGGGTCGCGGAGCATCGTCTGACCCGTCTCGGGGTCGGTGACCTGCACCCAGTCGGTCGCGGCACCGAGCGGCGACGTGCCCTTGGGCTTGAGGTCGAGCCCCTCGACCGGCGGCAGCACGACGGGCAGCTGGTCGGCAGGCACGGGCACGATCGAGCCGTCCTCGGCGTGCAGCATCGGAATGGGCGTGCCCCAGTAGCGCTGGCGCGAGATGAGCCAGTCGCGCAGCCGGTAGGTCTTGGCCGCGCGCCCGACGCCCTTGGTCTCGAGCTCCTCGATCATGCGCGCGATCGCGTGACGCTTGGACAGTCCGTTGAGCGAGCCCGAGTTGATCATGCGGCCGTCACCGGTCAGGGCGGTGCCCGTCTTCACCGGGTCGAGGTCGTCGACGTCGCCGAGCGGGTCGATCGGCACACCCTCGTCGTCGAGCTCGATCACGGGGATCGCGCCGGTCACCGGAGCGTTCGTGTCGACGACGACCTTCACGGGCAGGTCGAACGCGCGGGCGAAGTCGAGGTCGCGCTGGTCGTGCGCGGGCACGGCCATGACGGCGCCGTGTCCGTAGTCGGCGAGCACGTAGTCGGCGGCCCAGATCGGCAGCTTCTCGCCGTTGACGGGGTTGATCGCATAGTGGCCGAGGAACACACCGGTCTTCGGGCGGTCGGTGGCCTGGCGCTCGATGTCGGTCGCGCGCTGCACCTCGGCAAGGTAGGCCTGGAAACGCTGCCGCACCTCGATATCGGCGGATGCCGCGAGCTCGGCCGCGAGGTCGGACTCGGGCGCCACGACGAAGAACGTCGCTCCGTGCAGCGTGTCGGGGCGAGTGGAGAAGACCGTGATCTTCTCGGCGCGGCCCTCGATCTCGAACTCGATGTCGGCACCGATCGAGCGGCCGATCCAGTTGCGCTGCATCTGGATGACCTTTTGCGGCCAAAAGCCCTCGAGCTGGTTGAGGTCGTCGAGCAGGCGGTCGGCGTAGTCGGTGATCCGCAGGAACCACTGCGTCAGCTTCTTCTTGACGACGACGGCGCCGCTGCGCTCGCTCGTGCCGTCGGGCAGCACCTGCTCGTTCGCGAGCACCGTCTGGTCGACCGGGTCCCAGTTGACGAGCGCGTCCTTGCGGTACGCCAGGCCCTTCTCGAACAGCTTCTGGAACAGCCACTGGTTCCAGCGGTAGTACTCCGGGTCGCTGGTGTGCAGCACCCGGCTCCAGTCGAACGAGACGCCGTAGTCCTTCAGGCTCTCCTTCTGCTGCGCGATGTTCGCGTAGGTCCACTCCACCGGGTCAGCACCGCGCTTGATCGCGGCGTTCTCGGCGGGCAGGCCGAACGAGTCCCACCCGATGGGGTTGAGCACGTTGTACCCGCGGTGGCGCCAGAACCGCGCGACGATGTCGGAGTAGAGGTAGTTCTCGGCGTGCCCCATGTGCAAGTCGCCCGAGGGGTACGGGAACATCGCCAGCACGTACTTGCGGGGGCGCGTGTCGGCGTCGCCGCCGGCGCGGAACGGGTCCTTCTCGGCCCACGCCTGCTGCCACTTCGCCTGGATCTCGTGCGGATCGAAGCCTCCGTCGGTGGACGGCGCGGAAGAGGGGTTCTGAGACACGGGTGAGACCAATCGTGAAGTCGGGAGAGCCGCGAGGGCCAGCGTCCAGGCTACCGGACCGCGCGCGGCCCCTTCCGGCGCGGGCAGCGCCTCACCATCCGGGCGGCACGGCGGCACCGAGCGCCGCGAGCGGAGCGCGGGCCTTGATGCCCACTTCGGCGACCTCGGATGCTGCGACCGACCGCCACGTGATGCCTCCGCCGGCACCGACCCAGGCGGCATCCGGCTCCACCACGATGCTGCGGATCACCATCGCGAGATCCGCGGCTCCGTCGTCGCCGACCCAGCCGAACGTCCCGGAGTAGACGCCGCGTTCGGCGCTCTCCAGTCGGGCGAGGATCTCGCGAGCCGAGGCCTTCGGGGCGCCGGTCATGCTCCCGGCGGGGAAGGCGGCGTCGAGGAGGTCGCCGATCGTCGTCCCCGGACGCAGGGCCCCCGAGACCTCGCTGACCAGCTGGTGCACGGTCGGGTATGTCTCGACCTCGAGTAGACGGTCCACGCCGACCGACGACGGCACGCACACCCGCGAGAGGTCGTTGCGCATCAGGTCGACGATCATGACGTTCTCGGCGCGCTCCTTGGCATCCGATCGCAGGTCGTCGGCGAGGGCCGCATCGCGCTCCGGGTCCGGATGCCGCGGACGCGTGCCCTTGATCGGATGCGTGTGCACGCGCCCCGCGCGCACCTCGAGGAAGCGCTCGGGCGACGCGCTGACGAGCGCCGTGTCGCCCAGACGCAGGAAGCCCCCGTGGTGCGACGAGGCGGCGGTGCGCAGCCGACGGAACGCGGCCAGGGCGTCGACGGTTCCCGGCACGGTGAAGCGGGTGGTGAGGCACAGCTGGTAGGCGTCGCCGGCGGCGATGCGCTCGCGGCAGGCCTCGATGAGTCCGGCGTACTCCTCGGGGGAATGACGAGCGGATGCCACACCCCGGTCTTCCGCGATCGGAGGCGTCGCGGCCCGTGGCGCATTTGCCGCCGCGGCGGCGAGGGAGCCCGCAGACCCCGTGGACGACAGCGCCCAGACGCGGCGCGATGCATGGTCGAAGGCCAGCAGTTCCTCCACCCGCAGCCAGGCGGGAGCGCCCTCGTACGAGACCCAGCCCACCCATCCGCCGCGGAAGTCGGGGCCGGAGATGCCCGGAGGCGGGGGGATCGTGGCATCCACGTTCCGGGGCGATCCGGCCGTGTCCGGACGCCCGGCGCCGAGGTAGCTCCACCCGGCCGAGGTATCCGGGCCGGCGTCGAGCCAGAACGCGTGCGGTTCGTCGGCGAACAGGGCGCAGAACACGTCGTCGGGCTCCCGCCACCGCGGCAGGGCGACCGTGGAGAGGGAGCGCGGCACGCTCTCAGGCTATGCCTCACCGGCGGCCCTAGGCTGAGCGAGGTGAACGAGATCCTCACGTGGCTGCTCGACGTCGTCCAGAACGTCGACCCCGTGGTGCGCACGCTGGTCGCCGGAGTCGCGATGATGCTCGAGACGAGCGTGCTCGTCGGTCTCGTGGTCCCCGGCGACACGGTGGTCATCGTCGCGGGCACCGCGATCGCCTCGCCCCTCGACGGCGTGCTCCTG
>NZ_CAKKMM010000125.1:0-10497 GCF_918698205.1 Microbacterium sp. Bi128
CTCATGGAGGTCAAGGTCTCGTACCACCCCGACCACCAGACCGCCCTCGAGAAGACGCGCTTCTGGGCGCCCCTGGCCCTCTCGGCCGAAGAGAAGATGAGCGTGCACGACCCGCTCGAGATGCAGCGCCTCGCCGACGAGCTGCCGATCGAGCGGGCGGCATCCCGCTTCATCGTCTCGACCGACATCGACGAGCACGTCGAGCGCATCGCACACTACGTCGACCTCGGGTTCCGTCACCTCGTGTTCCACGACCCCGGCCACGACCAGGAGGAGTTCCTGCGCACGTACGGCGCCGAGGTGCTGCCGAGGTTGCGGGCGCGGTTCGCCTGAGGCGCGGCGTCCAGGGCGGTGGGTGCTGGGACGCGGCGGGCCGAACTCCTGAGAATCGGGCGCGCCCTGCCCCATTCGCACCGAAAACGCCACCCTGAGCAGAGAACTCGGGAGTTCGGCACACAATGGAGTTGATGAGCATTCCTGAGGTCCGCGACGGGTGGACGATCGTCGTACCGGTGAAGCCCGCCGCCCTGGGCAAGACGCGGCTGACCGCCGTGACAGCCGACCGCGAGGCCCTGGCCAGAGCGATCGCGATCGACACGATCGCCGCCGCCGCGGCGACCCCGCGGGTCTCGCACGTGCTCGTCGTGACGGATGACGCCGAGGTCTCGGCCCTGGTGTCGACCTGGCCCGCGGTCGACGTGATCGCCGAGGGCGACGTGCGCGGCCTCGACGCCGCGATCGCGCTGGGTGCCGCCACCGCCGGTCAGGGCGCGCCCCGCGCGGCGCTGCTGGGCGACCTTCCCGCGCTGACGCCGCACGATCTCGACGCCACGCTCGAACTCGCCGGCCATGTCGAGCGGGGAC
The DNA here is from genome assembly GCF_918698205.1 of Microbacterium sp. Bi128. Lineage (NCBI taxonomy): Bacteria > Bacillati > Actinomycetota > Actinomycetes > Micrococcales > Microbacteriaceae > Microbacterium > Microbacterium sp. Bi128. Next base: position 865 of record NZ_CAKKMM010000125.1, read on the forward strand.
TGGTCCCGGATGCCGAGGGCACCGGCTCCACCCTCATCACCGCCCGACCCGGCGCGGTGTGGGTGTCTGCTTTCGGCGCCGACTCCGCAGCCCGGCACCGGCTGCTGGGGTGCACCGACCTCGCGGTTCCGCGCGGGTCGACCCTGCGCCGCGACGTCGACACCGCCGCGCAGCTCGCCGAGGCCGTGGCGCTCGGCGTCGGACCGCGGACGACTGCGGTGCTGGCGGCGGCTGCGGCCTGACGCGGCGCGCCCGGATTCGACGGATGTGGGGGCGGCGCCCTACGCCCCCAGCGCCACCTCCGCGATCGCCGCCGACGCGTCTTCGTCGCTCATCCACAGCGGCGCGACGACGGCGCGGATCCCCGCCGACTCCACCTCGGGAGCCGCGGCAGCGTCCTCCTCGGCGAGCAGCCACGCGTCGAGCAGACCGTCCGCCGACCGCGCGCCATAGTGTCGCGCGACGGCGGCGGCCGAGGTCTCGACCCCGATCGCCGTGAGGCACACGTCGGCCATGCCGCGCACGACCCGTCCCCCGATGATCGGTGAGACACCGACGACCCGCGCCGTCGTGGACTTCAGCGCCTCCCGAATACCAGGAACCGCGAGGATCGGACCGATCGAGACGACGGGGTTCGACGGGGCCAGCAGCACCACGTCGGCCTGCGCGATCGCCTCGACGACGCCGGGGGCGGGCACGGCATCCGCGATCCCGGGGTTCTCGAACCGGGTCGGTGTCAGGGCGGCGCGGTAGCGCGTCCACCACTCCTGGAAGTGCAGGCGCCGACCGTCCTCGACGTGCACGTGCGTGTCGACCTCGCTGTCCGTCATCGGGAGCAGATGGATGCCGAGCGGCCACCGCTCCGCCATCCGACCGAGGACCTCGGTCGGGGTGAGACCCGCGCGCAACCAGCCGGTGCGCGCGAGGTGGGTGCCGAGGTCGAGGTCGCCGAGCGTGAACCACGGCCATCCGGCGCCCCACGCCTGCAACTCCTCATTGACGCGCTCGGTGTCGCCCGCGCGACCCCAGCCGCGCACGGTGTCGTTGACCCCGGCGAGCGCATATGTGATCGAGTCGACGTCGGGCTGCAGCCGCACGCCCGAGAGCCACAGGTCGTCGCCGGTGTTGACCACGACGGTCGCCTCGGGCGCCCCGAGCCGTCGCAGGGCGGCGCGCACACCGAGGGTGAACTTCGATCCGCCGACACCGCCGGCGAGGACGACGACGCGAGGCTGAGGATGTGGCATCCGTCCAGTCTTCCACCGCCCGGGGCGGCGCGATGCGTCCGGAGGCGCTCGACCCCGTGACCGGCGCGCCGGGCACAACTCCTGCACCTCGAGCGCCCGCTCTGCCACCACCCGCGGAATTCCGTGGGCCACGCCGCCGTTCTTCAGGAGTTGTGCGTCGCCGTCCGCCGCTGCCGCACGTCGCTCCGGCAGCTCCAGACGCCGCACCCCGCACCGGCACACCGGGCCACCGGGCCACCGGGCACAACTCCTGCACCTCAAGCGCCCGCCCCGCCACCGCCCGCGGAATTCCGCGGGCCACGCCAGCCCACGCCCCGCTCACGCCGGAGTTGTGCACGACGCAAGCGACGGCCCGAGCCCCGACCCCGGCGGCTACTGCGCGAGCAGCGTCGGGTCGGCCGCCGTCGCCGCGGCCCGGGCCGCTCCCGGCAGCGCCTCCAGCACACGCTCAAGCGCCTCGTCGTCGTGCGCGGCGGTGAGGAACCAGGCCTCGAACACGCTCGGGGGCAGCGAGACACCGGCATCCAGCATCGCGTGGAAGAACGGGGCGTACCGCCACGACTGCTGCGTCAGCGCCGTGGCGTAGTCGCGCGGCACCTCGGGCAGGAACGCGACACCGAAGAGCGATCCGGCGCGCGGCACGGTGTGAACGACGCCCGCCTCGGTCAGCGCGGCGTCGAGGGCATCGGCGATCCGCCCGGCCGAGGCGTCGACGGCGGCGTACACCTCGGGCGTCGCCAGCCGCAGAGTCGCGAGGCCCGCCGCGACCGACAGCGGGTTCCCCGACAGCGTGCCCGCCTGGTATACCGGGCCGAGGGGCGCAAGGTGGTCCATGACGTCGGCGCGACCGCCGAGGGCGGCCAGCGGCATCCCTCCGCCGACGACCTTGCCGAACGTCAGGATGTCGGGCAGGTACGTCTCGCCCTGCGAGGCCTGCAGGCCCCAGAACCCGGCGGGGTGCACGCGGAATCCGGTGAGCACCTCGTCCATGATCAGCAGCGCGCCGTGGCTGTGCGCGATGTCGGCGATAGCGGCGTTGAAGCCGGGCAGCGGCGGGACGACGCCCATGTTCGCGGAGGCGGCCTCGACGATGATCGCGGCGATGTTCTCGCGGTGCACCGCGAAGGCCTCGCGTACCGCGTCGAGGTCGTTGTAGGGCAGTACGAGCGTCTGCGCGGCGATCGGCGCGGGAACCCCGGCCGAGCCCGGGAGGGCGAGCGTCGCGACGCCCGATCCGGCGGCGGCCAGCAGCCCGTCGGAGTGCCCGTGGTAGTGCCCGGCGAACTTGATGAGCAGGTCGCGGCCGGTGACGCCGCGGGCGAGACGGATCGCCGTCATCGTGGCCTCGGTGCCGGTCGACACGAGGCGCACCTTCTCGACCGGAGCCAGATCGCCGACCTGCACGCGGTGGGCGATGAGGTCGGCGAGCTCGACCTCGGCTCCCGTCGGCGCGCCGAACGACAGACCCCGGGATGCCGCCGACTGCACGGCCCCGACGACCTCGGGGTGCGCGTGGCCGAGCAGGGCCGGACCCCACGAGGCGACGAGGTCGACGTACTCGCGACCCGTGGCATCCGTGATCCGGGCACCGGTCGCCGACTGCACGAACCGCGGCGTCCCGCCGACCGATCCGTACGCCCGTACCGGCGAGTTCACGCCGCCCGGAATGACGTCCTTGGCGCGCGCGAACCACTGGTCGTTGAGGTCTGTCATACGTCCCATTCTCCCCGCCGCGTCGCGCGTGAGGGGTCAGAAAGTGTCGCCGCGGAGGAAACCAAGCGACAGTTCTTGACCCCTCACGCGAAGAAGATCAGAGGTCGGCGCGGAGCCAGTGCGCGGCCTCGAGGGCCCAGTAGGTCAGGATCGCGTCGGCGCCGGCGCGGCGGATGCCGAGCAGGCTCTCGAGGATCGCGCCGCGGCGGTCGATCCAGCCGTGGGCCGCGGCGGCCTCGACCATCGCGTACTCGCCCGACACCTGGTACGCCCACACCGGCACGTCGACGGCGGCGCGCACGTCGGCGAGGACGTCGAGGTACGGCAGCGCGGGCTTGACCATCACGACGTCGGCGCCTTCCTCGACGTCGAGCACCGCTTCGCGCACGCCCTCGCGGCCGTTGCCGGGGTCGAGCTGGTACGAGCGGCGGTCGCCCTTCAGCTGCGAGTCCACCGCCTCGCGGAACGGACCGTAGAACGCCCCGGCGTACTTCGCCGAGTACGCCAGCAGCAGGGTGTCGGTGAAGCCCTCGGCATCCAGCGCCGCACGCACGGCGCCGACCTGGCCGTCCATCATGCCGGACAGCCCGAGCATCGCCGACCCCGCTCGCGCCTGGGCGAGTCCCATCGCGGTGTACCGCTCGAGGGTCGCGTCGTTGTCGACCGCGCCGTCGGCGCGCAGCACGCCGCAGTGACCGTGGTCGGTGAACTCGTCGAGGCACAGGTCGGTCTGCACGACCAGCGCGTCGCCGACCTCGGACACGACGGCCTCGGTCGCGACGTTCAGGATGCCGTTCGGGTCGTCGGCGCCCGACCCCACCGCGTCGCGCTCGGCGGGCACGCCGAACAGCATGACACCGCCGATACGAGCGGCGGCGGCCTCGGCCACGGTGCGGCGCAGCGTGTCGAGCGAGTGCTGCACGACGCCCGGCATCGAACTCACCGGCACCTGCTCCGAGATGCCCTCGCGCACGAACAGCGGGAGCACGAGCTGCGACGGCACGAGGTGCGTCTCGCGGGCCAGGCGGCGGACGGCGGGGGTGCGGCGCAGACGCCGCGGGCGGTACTCGGGAAAGCTCATTCGGTGTTCTCGGACTCCGGGGTGACGGTGAAGCGGGCGACGGCGTCGATCAACGAATCGACCGTCTGCGTCTCGGCGATGACATCGACGTTCAGTCCCGCGCGCTTGGCATCCTTCGCGGTGCGCGGTCCGATCGCGGCGATGACGGTGGATGCCGGAATCTCGGGGAACTGCTCGACCACCTGTTCGGCGACCGAGCCGCTGGTGACGAGGATCGCGTTGATCCGGCCCGAGTGGACGTCCGTCGCGATCTTGTCGGTGACGGGGACACCGACCGTGCGATACGCCACGACGCTGCGGACGTGGTGACCGGCTTCGATCAGCAGCCGGGTGAGCACCGGCTTGGCGATCTCGCTGCGGAGCGTCAGGACCTTTCGGGGCTCGGTCTCGAGCGCGATCATCTGCTCGGCCATGCCCTGGGCCGAGTTGTCGCGGTCGGGGACGAGGTCGACGTGGTACCCCACGGCCTGCATGGCCGCGGCGGTGGTCTCGCCGACGGCGGCGACCTTCGTCGACGCGGGGATCTCCGCGCGGTAGGCGTAGAGCACGTCGACCGTGGTCGCGCTGGTGAGCGTGAGCCAATCGAACTGTCCGGCGGCCAGGTCGGCGAGCGACTGCTCGAGGGTGGCTTGATCGTTGGTCGGCGCGAAGTTGATCAGCGGCGCGATGACCGGGACGGCTCCGCGCTGACGGAGGCTGGCGGCGACGCCGTCACCCCACGGGCCGCCGCGGGGCACGAGAACGCGCCAGCCGGCGAGCGGCTTTTCTGAGGTCGGCGTGTGCCGATGGCCTTCATTCATGTGGTCGACTCTCGTGGTACCAGGTCGGCCGCCCCACGTTCGAGCAACCGACGCGCGGCTTCTTGGCCCGCACGCGACGCACGCGCGATGGGTCCCCCGTCGTCGGCAGCATTCGCACCATTGCCACTGCCCGTTTCCCGAGCATACCCCGGCCCCACGCGCACGGTCCGATCGATACCGATCCGATGCGTACCGTCCAGCGCGTACACGATCGCACGCAGACGCAGATCGCCGTCGACGAGCGACGCGTGCGTGCCGACGGGCGCATGGCATCCGGCATCCAGCACCGACAGCACCGTCCGCTCGGCCGTGATCTCGACGCGAGTGTCGGCGTCGTCGAGCGCCGCGAGCGCCGCGAGGATCTCGGGGTCGATGTCGGTGCGCGTCTCGACGGCGAGCGATCCCTGCCCCGGTGCCGTCGGCCACTCGGCCAGCCCCAGGTACTCGGCCTCGAGGCCGCCCAGGTCGCCGCCGAGCCGCGAGATGCCCGCGGCGGCGAGGATGACGGCATCCAACTCTCCGTCGCGCACGCGGGCGAGGCGCGAGTCGACGTTGCCGCGGATGTCGTGGACGTCGAGCCCGGGGTTGTGACGCAGAGCCTGGGCGATACGGCGAGGCGACCCCGTTCCCACGCGGGCCCCGGCCGGGAGCGCCGACAGCGGCGTGCCGTCGCGGGTCACCACGACGTCGCGAGCGTCCTCACGCGGCGGGGTCGCGGCGATCACCAGGCCGTCGGGCTGCGCCGTGGGCAGGTCCTTGAGCGAGTGCACCAGGAAGTCGCACCGGTCGGCGGCGAGCGCCTCGCGCAGGCCGTTCGCGAACACCCCGCGACCGCCGAGCTGCGACAGCGAGGCACGGTTGACGTCGCCCTCCGACACGATGGGGACGAGCTCGACCGCGCGGCCGGATGCCTCGGCCACCGCGTCGGCGACCATCTGCGACTGCGCCATCGCCAGCGCACTGCGCCGCGTCCCCAGGCGCAGGGGGGCACTCACTGGAGGATCTCGGGGATCTCGTCGAGGGTGACGCGACGCCCGGTGTAGAACGGCACCTCTTCGCGGACGTGACGGCGCGCCTCGGTGTAGCGCAGGTCGCGCATCATGTCGACGAGGTCAGTGAGGTCGTCGGACTCCATCGGGAGCAGCCACTCGTAGTCGCCGAGGGCGAAGGATGCCACGGTGTTGGCGATCACACCGGTGTACTGCGACCCCTTCTTGCCGTGCTCGATGAGCATCTCGCGGCGCTCGGCCTCGGGCAGCAGGTACCACTCGTAGCTGCGCACGAAGGGGTACAGGCAGAGCCAGTCCTTCGCGTCGATGCCGCGGAGGAACCCCGGCACGTGCGAACGGTTGAACTCGGCGTCGCGGTGCACGCCCATCGCGTTCCAGGTGGGCAGCAGGTTCTTCAGCAGTTCGGTGCGGCGCAGGCGCCGCAGGTCGCGCTGCAGGGCCTGGGGGTCTTCGCCGTGCAGCCAGATCATGAGGTCGGCGTCCGCACGCAGACCGCTGACGTCGTAGAACCCGCGCACGGTGACCCCGTCGGCCTCGATGAGAGCGGTGAGGTCGGCGAGCTCGGTGGCGTCGACCGCGGTGACCGGATTCTCGGGGTCACGGCGGAGGACCGCCCACAGGGTGTACACGGAGGAGGATTCATCGTGGGCCATGGGTCAAGTCTCGTCCTGCGGGCGCGGGCATCCAAACCCGTTGACTCGCCGGTGAAGCACCGGCGCCCGCCGAGGACACCACGCCGTTGGTACTGTGCGACGACGGCATCGGGGGATGTCGTCCGGAAGGGTTGCCCGATGTGGCTGTACCAACTCCCCATGGCGGTAGGGCTGCCGCTGTTCATCGCGCTCGTCGTCGGCGGATCGTGCGCGGTCCTGCTGGTGCTGCGCCGGTGGGTGCGGAAGGTCGCGCCCCAGGGTGAGGAGTGGGACCGGGTCCTCAGCTACGCCGTCGGCGCGTACGGCGTCTTCTACGGCGTGACCCTCGCGCTCATCGCCGCCGCCGCCTACGGCAACTTCACCGAGATCGACGACATCGTGCTGGACGAGTCGTCGTCGCTGGCATCCCTCTACCGGACGGCGGCGATCCTGCCAGAGCCGCAATCCACCGAACTGCAGCGGCAGATCATCGCGTACACGCGCAACGTCATCGACGTGGACTGGCCGATGCAGGCGCGATGGGAGATCCCGCTCGAGACGGATGCCAACGTCACGGCGATGCAGCAGGCGATCGTCGAGGTGAAGCCGACGACCACGGCAGAGGCCCTGTACGTCGAGCAGTCGCTGAACCAGTTCCAGCTCCTGGTGGAGAACCGGCGCGAGCGCATCGCGCTGACCACGCTGGCGCTGCCGAACGTGCTGTGGATCGTGTTGGGCGTCGGGGCGGTGCTCAACGCGGTCCTCATCGCGCTCATCGAGGTGCGAAACCTCCGCGTCCATCTCCTCATGGCGGGGATGCTCGCCCTGTTCGTCGGTCTGCTGCTCTACGCGATCGCCGGTTTCGACCATGCCTACGCGGGGCCGATCGCCGTGACGCCCGAGTACTTCCAGGACCTCCTCGACGGCCTGTTCGTCAATGAGCCCTGACGCGGGCGCGCGGCGGGCGCGCGAACGCCCACGTTCGGGACGAACCCGCGGAACGTGGGCGTTCGGGAAAGCGGATGCCGGGACGGCGGCGTCAGGCCCAGACCGTCAGGCCCACCGCGGCCGCGACTCCGGCGACGGCGGCGGCCGCAGCGGCGGGGTTGCGTCGAGCCGCCTCGCGCACCTCGGCGACGCGGATGTCGACGGCATCGCTCACACGGCGCGGGACGTTGGCCTTGACCTCGATGGCCGCGAGGGCAGCCTTCAGTTCGGCGCGCGCCTCTTGGACGGGGTCGGTGATCCCCAACGGCACCGCGGTGCGCGGAACGGGAACGGGACGCTCAATACTCATCGCCAGCCTCCTTCACGATGCGGACGTCTTCGGCGATGGCCTGACCGGGGTTCTCGCGCATCGAGAGCTTCTTGAAGCGCAGGTATCCCAACAGCGCCAGGATCGCGGTGATCACGATCATCACGCCGAAGACGACGAGCGCCGACAGCCACACGGGCCACCAGGACGACAGCCCGGCGATGACGAAGGCGAAGAAGACCGGCACGGCCCAGAAGACGACGATGAGCGCGCCGACGAACCATCCCGCGCCGATACCGGCGTCCTTGGCCGTCCTCTGCGCCCAGGCCTTGGCGCCGTTGATCTCGGCGACGACGAGGTTGCGCACGAGCTCGGGGATGTCACCGAGCAGGGTGAACAGACTGTCGTCGGCGCGATCGCGGAAACCGCGGGGAGTGGTCATGCGTCAGCTCTCCGACGACGCGGAGCTGCTCTTGTTCGCCCGCGCACGCGTGGTCGCGCTCTTCTCGGCGCTCTGCGCGTCGTCGACGGAGTCCTCGACCGCGTCGGCGACCTCGCTCGCCGACGCCTTCGCGGCACGGCCGGCGCGCTCGGCGCGCTCGGAGACGGTGCCGGACTGCGATGCGGCGCCGGTGACGGACTTCGCACCCTTCCACACCACACCGGGGACGGACTTGAGCGCGGAGACGCCGAACGCCTTCACCTTCTCGACCTGCCCCTGGACGACGGGCTGTTCCCAGACCTTCTCGGCCTGCGCCTTGATCTGCTCGTACCGTTCGCGGCCGGCGCGTGCTCCGAGCACGTAGCCCGCCACGAGTCCGACGACGAGTGCTGCTTTGCCCCTCATGGGGTCTCCTCACGCTCGATCAGTGCTGGTCGACTCTCACGATAGTCATGTATTCCCATTACGGCATCCACCCTTGACATCCCCGTGACAGGAGCCGACGATCATCGCACGACGGGCTCAGCCGCGGCGCCACAGGGCCGCGCTGCGCACCCGGTCGGCTTCGGCGCGCGCGTCCGGAATCACCTGCGCCAGACCCGTTCCCGACAGCCAGGCACCCGTGGCCCCGAGCCCCGGGACGGCGCGCACCGCGCCGCGCGCGGCGGCGGTCTGCGCCGCGCGCCCGATCGCGGCACCGGGCTGCGACTGCACGTAGCGCACGCGGTGGGACGCCCGCAGCGAAGCGGGCTCGAGGGTGACGCCCAGCAGCGCCGAAGCCTCGGACAGTGCGAGAGCGCCGGCCGCATCGTCGTCGAGCGCCGCCGTCGCGGGCTCTTCGCCCTGAGCCCCGAAAGACACGCGGACGACGTGGATGCCGGGCTCGCTGGCATCCCGGACCCAGTCCCACTTCGCGGTCGAGTGTGTGAGGGCCTTCGCGACGTGGCTGCCCGGGACCGTGAGCACGCCGGTTCCGCGCGGAGCGGAGTCGAGAGCGGGGGCGTGCACGACGAGAGTGACGACGTCGACCACGGGCGCGACGGGCTCGGTGCGGTCCAGGCTCGGCACGACCGGCGCGAGGAGCGCGCGCGCCGTGACTTCCGGGAGCGCGACGATGACCGCGTCGGCCGGCAGGGGCTCTTCGCCCGCGACCTGCACGTGCCACGCGTCGTCGACCCGCGAGATGCCCTCGACCGGGACGCCGGTCCGCAGGTCGACCCCGAGCTCGGTCAGGCGCGCGACGAGGGCGTCGACGAGTCGCGACATGCCCCCGACGATGCCTTCGACGGCGCCGCCGGGCGCCGGTGTGCGCGGGGCGGTTCCGGCCACGACCGGGACATCGGAGGCCGGGGCGTCCACGGGTGACGCGGTCGCGCGCGCGGCGCGCAGGTCGGCGACCGCTCCGCCCAGCGAGCCGGTGCGGGTGAGGGCGGCATTGAGACCGGGAGCCGCG
>NZ_CAKKMM010000126.1:0-10382 GCF_918698205.1 Microbacterium sp. Bi128
GTGCCGGGGTGGACCTTGGCCCACCCACTCGAGGTGATCGCCTGCCGGACGACCTTCTCTTTCGGGTTGGCCAGGACGTCGGCGATGTTGAGTCGACCGGCGACCTGGATGTCCATGCCGGTGGACACGTCGGATTGCGGGTCGAGGTCGACGACGAGAGTGCGAACGCCACGTGCGAAGGCGGCGGAAGCCAGCCCGAGCGTCACGGTCGTCTTGCCGACCCCGCCTTTGAGAGAGCTGACGGAGAGTACGTGCACGAGTGTCTACGTTACCTTCCCCTAGGCTGTGAGCACATTCAGCTCCGCCAGCTTGACGTGAGGTGCGCATGTTCTCGAAAATCCTGGTCGCCAATCGCGGAGAGATCGCCATCCGTGCTTTCCGCGCCGCCTACGAGGTCGGAGCCCGCACCGTCGCGGTCTACCCGTACGAGGACCGGGCGTCCCTGCACCGGCTGAAGGCGGACGAGGCGTACCAGATCGGCGAGCGCGGCCACCCGGTGCGCGCGTACCTCGACGTCGACGAGATCATTCGCGTCGCCCGCGAGAGCGGGGCGGATGCCATCTACCCCGGGTACGGATTCCTGTCCGAGAACCCGGAGCTGGCCGAGAAGGCCGCGGCCCACGGGATCACCTTCATCGGACCGCCGGCCGAGGTCCTCTCGATGGCGGGCAACAAGGTGACGGCGAAGGAGCACGCCATCGCGGCGGGCGTCCCCGTGCTGCGGTCGACGGCGGCCTCCGACGACGTCGACGCCCTCGTCGCACAAGCGGAGGACATCGGCTTCCCGCTGTTCGCCAAGGCCGTCGCGGGCGGCGGCGGACGCGGCATGCGTCGCGTGGAGTCGCTCGGCGAGCTGGCCCCGGCCTTGGCCGAGGCGATGCGCGAGGCGCAGAGCGCCTTCGGCGACCCGCGCATGTTCCTCGAGCAGGCGGTGCAGCGCCCGCGGCACGTCGAAGTGCAGATCCTCGCGGATGCCACGGGCGAGACGGTCCACCTCTTCGAGCGCGACTGCTCGGTGCAGCGTCGCCACCAGAAGGTCATCGAGATCGCGCCGGCCCCGAACCTCGACGACGCCGTGCGCGGCGACCTGCACCGTTACGCGGTGGCCTTCGCGCGCGCGATCGGCTACCAGAACGCCGGCACGGTGGAGTTCTTGCTCGAGACCGCCGGCCCGCGGGCGGGCGAGGTCGTCTTCATCGAGATGAACCCGCGCATCCAGGTCGAGCACACCGTGACCGAGGAGGTCACCGACGTCGACCTCGTGCAGTCGCAGATGCGCATCGCCGCGGGCGAGACCCTCGCCGACCTCGATCTGACGCAGGACCGGATCCGTCTGCGCGGAGCGGCCCTGCAGTGCCGCATCACGACGGAGGACCCGACGCAGGGCTTCCGACCGGACACCGGCAAGATCACGACGTACCGTTCGCCGGGCGGTGCCGGTGTTCGCCTCGACGGCGGCACCACCGCCGCGGGGTCGCAGATCAGCCCGCATTTCGACTCCCTGCTGTCCAAGCTCACGTGCCGCGGTCGCGACTTCGGTGCGGCCGTCGCCCGGGCCCGTCGCGCGCTGGCGGAGTTCCGTATCCGCGGGGTCTCGACGAACATCCCGTTCCTGCAGGCCGTGCTCGACGATCCGGCTTTCGTCGCCGGCGACCTGAGCACCTCGTTCATCGACGAGCGCCCCGAGCTGTTGCGGGGGCGGGAGTCCAAGGACCGCGGGACGAAGGTGCTCGCGTGGCTCGTGGACACCACGGTCAACCGGCCCCACGGCGAGAACCCCCTCTCGGTGGATCCCGGCACCAAGCTGCCGACGATCGATCTCGGCGCCCCCGCGCCGGCGGGTTCGCGTCAGCGGTTGCAGGAGCTCGGGCCCGAGGGCTTCGCCCGGTCGCTCCGCGCGCAGACGGCGCTGGCGGTGACCGAGACGACGTTCCGCGACGCGCACCAGTCGCTCCTGGCCACGCGCGTGCGCACCCGCGACCTCGCTCGCGTCGCCCCGTACGTCGCGCGGCTCACGCCGCAGCTCCTCTCTGTCGAGGCGTGGGGCGGGGCGACCTACGACGTCGCCCTCCGCTTCCTCGGCGAGGACCCGTGGGAGCGTCTCGACGTGCTGCGTCAGGCGCTGCCGAACGTGGCGATCCAGATGCTCTTGCGCGGGCGCAACACGGTCGGTTACACCCCGTACCCGACGGAGGTGACGGATGCCTTCGTCGCCGAGGCCGCGGCATCCGGGATCGACATCTTCCGGATCTTCGACGCGCTCAACGACGTGTCGCAGATGCGGCCCGCGATCGACGCGGTGCTCGCCACGGGAACCTCGGTCGCCGAGGTCGCCGTCTGCTACACCGGCGACCTGCTCGACCCGGCCGAGGACCTCTACACGCTCGACTACTACCTGCGCCTGGCCGAGCAGATCGTCGACGCCGGCGCGCACGTGCTGGCCGTCAAGGACATGGCGGGGCTCTTGCGCCCCGCGGCGGCTGCGCGACTGGTCGCGGCTTTGCGCGAGCGGTTCGACCTGCCCGTGCACGTCCACACCCACGACACCGCCGGCGGACAGCTCGCGACGCTGCTCGCCGCGTCCGCGGCCGGAGCGGATGCCGTCGACGCCGCCGCAGCGCCCATGTCGGGCACCACGAGCCAGCCGTCGCTCTCGGCCCTGGTCGCCGCGCTCGCGCACACCGAGCGCGACACGGGCCTCGACCTGTCGGCCGTGTCCGACCTCGAGCCGTACTGGGAGTCCGTGCGGCACCTGTACGGCCCGTTCGAGTCGGGCCTGCCCGGTCCCACGGGACGCGTCTACCACCACGAGATCCCCGGCGGGCAGCTGTCGAACCTCCGGCAGCAGGCGATCGCGCTCGGGCTCGCCGACGATTTCGAGCTCATCGAGGACATGTACGCCGCGGCGAACCGGATCCTCGGTCGTGTCCCCAAGGTGACGCCGTCATCGAAGGTCGTGGGCGACCTCGCCCTGCACCTGGCCGCGGTCAAGGCCGACCCCGCCGACTTCGAGCGCAACCCCGAGAAGTACGACGTCCCCGACTCGGTGGTGTCGTTCATGGCGGGCGAGCTCGGCGATCTGCCGGGCGGGTGGCCGGAGCCGTTCCGGACGCGGGTCCTGGCCGGCCGCGACGTCAAGATCGGCGTCACCCCGCTCACCGCCGACGACACGGCCGCCCTCGCGGGTGACGCGGCGACGCGGCGTGCCCGCTTGAACTCCCTGCTCTTCCCGGCGCCGACGCGCACGTTCCTCGAGACGCGCGAGAAGTTCGGTGACCTCAGCGTCCTCGACACCGCCGACTACCTCTACGGCCTTCGCGCCGGTGGGGAGCACACCGTCGAGATCGAACGGGGCGTCCAGCTCTTCGTCGGGCTGGAGGCGATCGGCGACGCCGACGACAAGGGCATGCGAACGGTCATGACGACGCTCAACGGGCAGCTGCGACCGGTGTTCGTGCGCGACCGGTCGATCGACGTCGAGGCGCGACAGGCCGAGAAAGCCGATACGTCGAAGCCCGGCCAGGTCGCCGCTCCGTTCTCGGGCGTGGTCACGCTCAAGGCCGCTGTGGGCGACCGGGTCGTCGCCGGTCAGGCGGTGGCGTCGATCGAGGCGATGAAGATGGAGGCGGCGATCACGAGTTCCGTCGACGGGGTGGTGGAACGGCTCACCGTCGGCGCTACGCAGCAGGTGGAGGCGGGCGACCTTTTGCTCGTGGTCCGCCCCGCGCAGTAGCCTGAGAGGGGGCGCTTTTCGCGTCCCCTTTTTCTTTGGAGACTGCAGTGACCCCCGACCGCACCGACGAGACCCCCGACGACGATGCCGAACACGGCGTTCTCGACCACAGCGGAACTCTCGACACGGCCAGCATCAGCATGCTCGGCGGAGACATCGCGCAGGTCAATGTCGACCTTCCGGTGACCGATGACGACGAGGTCGACGACGACGTGGTCGAGGACGAGATGCCCGTCATCGACGCCGAATCCCGCGCTTTCGAGGTCGTCGGAATCGTGCACGTCCCCGACGTCGACGGCCCGCCGTTGCTCACCCACGTTCCCGACCCCGAGGTTGCGGCGACGACGCCCGATGCCGCGCTCGAGGAGCTGCCCACCGGCGACATCATCCTCGAGCCGCACGACGACGACGTCGAGGCGGACGACGTCGAGATCGACGTCCACGACGCCGAGATCGTCGCCGACGGCGACGGCGACGCGGACGCGGACGGCGACGGCGACGCGGATCCGGAGCCCGAGGTCGGCGAGCCGGAGGCGTTCGTCGAAGACGAGCTGGGGAATGCGGAGTCGACCGCTGAGGCCGATGAGACCGAGGCCGAGCCGGAGGTCGTGGCGGAGCCCGAGGCCGACGCTGAGTTCGAGGATGAGCCCGAGGTTGCGGCGGTGTCCGAGGCCGACGCTGAGTTCGAGGATGAGCCGGAGGTTGCGGCGGTGTCCGAGGCCGACGCTGAGTTCGAGGATGAGCCCGAGGTCGCCGCGGAGTCCGAGGCCGACACCCCGACCGAGGGTGAGCCCGAGGTCGAGGGTGAGGCCGCCGACGGGCAGGGCAGCGAGTCCGATGATCCCGCGGCCGAGGAGGAGACGCTCGGGGACGACGCGGGCGGAGACGACGAGCAGACCGACCCCGAGCCGGTCGACGTCACCGCGCCCGAAGCCGAAGCCGAAGCCGATGCCGACGACCTCGCCGCCGACGACCTCGCCGCCGCTGACGAGCCCCAGCCCGAGGCCGCCGACCCGGTCGCTTCCGCGCACGTCGATGCCGTCACCGAAGAGCGTGAGACAGCATCGACCCCCGACGCGCCGGTGACCGAGACCGTCGCTGCGGTCGTGGCCGCCGGTCGAGGCGAATCCGGATCGCAGACCACCGACCCCGCGACGGGCCCGGTGCGCGCACGCGCGCCGAGCGCGCCGCGACCGGCGTGATCGGCACCGTTCCGCTGACGCGTCGCGAGGTGCACCAGGCCGACGAGGCCGCACGTTCCGGGCGTGTCCACGCGGCGGAGCGGGTTCGCACTCCCGGCGCCGACGTCACCTTGGCATCCAAGCGCCTCGGCGAGATCGACGACACCCGCGAGAGCCCCGACCTGCTCACCGCCGACCGTCTGCTCGATCCGCGCCAGATCGCGCGTCCCGAGCCCGAGGGACTGTGGCAGCAGCTCGTGTACTCCGTCTCCCGGCACCGCATCAACCTCGGCGACGGCCGCCGCGCCCGCGCGCGCAAGGACCTCGACCGCCGCATCTCCGCCCCGCTGGCGGGCGAGCCGCGCTTCGTGCCGGTCCTCTCGCGCAAGGGCGGCGTGGGCAAGACGACGGTCACGTCCCTGCTGGGCATGGCCCTCGCCGACGCCCGCGACGACCGGGTCATCGCCGTCGATGCGAACCCCGACCGCGGAACGCTCGCCGATCGCGTGGGCCGCGCCAACGGGCGGACGGTCCGCGACCTCGTGCGCGCGCACGACGACGTCACCGGGTACGGCGACGTCTCGTCGATCGTGGCCCGCGATGCCACGCGGCTGGATGTCCTGGCATCCGATTCCGACCCCCGGGTCTCCGAGGCGTTCAGCGACGAGGACTATCGTCGCGTCGCCGACGTCGCCGCGCACTACTACTCGATCGTCCTCACCGACACGGGGACGGGCATCGTCCACTCCGTCATGGAGGCCACGCTCGAGCTGTCCGACGCCCTCGTCGTCGTCGCGGGCCTCTCGGTCGACGAGGCGCGACTGGCGTCCGAGACGCTGACGTGGCTCGAGACGAACGGCTATGCCGACCGCGTGCGCAACGCGGTCGTCGTGCTGAACAACGCCCGGCCGGGAGCCCCCCTCGTGCGCGAGAGCGAGCTCGAGGCGCACTTCCGCACCCGCGTCCGCTCCGTCATCCGGATGCCGTACGACGCCCACGTCGCCGCCGGCAGCGCGATCGCATTCCGCGACCTGCAGCCGTCCACCCGGCAGGCTGCGCGCGAACTCGCCGCCGCCGTCGTCGAGGGCCTGCGCACCCCGGCGGCCGCAGCATGACGGTCCGGCCGATCCGTCTCTTCGGCGACCCGGTCCTGCGCGCCCCCAGTGCGCCGATCGAGACGATCGACGACGGCATCCGTGCTCTCGTCCGCGATCTCCTCGACACGGTCGAGCCGCCGGGACGCGCCGGCGTCGCTGCACCGCAGATCGGTGTCGGTCTGCGTGCGTTCAGCTACAACATCGACGGGGACATCGGCTACGTCCTGAATCCCGTACTCGTCGAGACGCGAGGCGAGCCGGAACTCGTGGGCGAGGGATGCCTCTCGGTCCCGGGGCTGTGGCACGACGCGGTGCGCTACCCGTGGGCCAAGGTCGTGGGCATCGATCTCGACGGCAACGAAGTGGTCCTCGAGGGGGAGGGGCTGCTCGCTCAGGCCCTGCAGCACGAGACCGACCACCTCGACGGCATGCTGTACCTCTCGCGGTTGCCCGCCGAGACGCGCCGCGAGGCCATGCGGCAGGTCCGCGAGAGCGACTGGTTCTGACCCCGCTGCCTCCCCGCGTGTCACCAGAACAGGGGATGCAACGAGAACAGGCCGATCCGTGAAGGATCGGCCTGTTCCTGTGTCAGCCCCTGTTCTCGGAACGGGGGCTGACGGCGCTCAGGGGAGCGAGACGTTCGTGGTGTTGATCGGCACGGCGTAGATGTCCTCGATCGCCTCGGCGAAGTCGCTCACGATGACGTTCCGCTTGATGCTCATCTTGGGCGTGAGGTGCCCGCTGGCCTCGGTCCATTCGGTGGGGAGGATCGTGAACTTGCGGATCGACTCGGCGCGCGAGACGCGGGCATTGGCCCGGTCGATCGCCGCTTGCACCTCGGCCCGCACCTTCTCGTGGGATGCCGCGTCGACGAGCGACATGTCGGCGGGCAGGCCGTTGTTGGCCAGCCACGTCGGCAGCATCTCGGGGTCCAGGGTCACCAGGGCCGAAATGAACGGCTTGTGGTCTCCGACGACGACGACCTGGCCGACGATCGGGTTGGCGCGGATGGGGTCCTCGAGTGCGGCGGGGGCGACGTTCTTCCCGCCGGCGGTCACGATGATCTCTTTCTTGCGACCCGTGATCGAGAGGAACCCGTCGGCGTCGAAAGCACCGATGTCACCGGTCTTGAACCAGTCGCCGTCGAAGGCCTCGGCCGTGGCCTCGGGGTTGCGCCAGTATTCGGCGAAGACGTTGATGCCGCGCACCTGGATCTCGCCGTCGTCGGCGAGACGCACGCTCACGCCGGGGAGCACGGGGCCCACGGTGCCGATCTTGGACTTGGTGGCGAGGTTCACGGTGGCGGGCGCGGTGGTCTCGGTCAGGCCGTAGCCCTCGAGGATCACCACGCCGAGGCTGCGGAAGAAGTGCCCGAGGCGCGGGCCGAGGGGAGCGGACCCCGACACGGCATACACGACGCGTCCGCCCATGGCATCCCGGAGCTTGGAGTACACGAGCTTGTCGAACAGCGCGAACTTGATCTTCAGCAGCAGCGGGATGGACCGGCCCTGCTGCTCGCGCTCGGAGTGCTCGACGGCGGCAGCCGCGGCGGCGCGGAAGATCTTGCCCTTGCCGCCGGCCTCGGCCTTCTGCTCGGCCGAGTTGTAGACCTTCTCGAACACGCGGGGCACCGCGAGGAGGAACGTGGGCTTGAACGACCCCAGCGCCGGCAGCAGCTGCTTGGTGTCGGGCTGGTGGCCGGTCTTGACCCCCGCGTGGACGTTCAGCAGCGAGATGAAGCGGGCGAAGACGTGCGCCGTCGTGATGAACAGCAGCGTCGACGCGCCCGGGGTCTCGACGACCTCGTGCAAGGCCTTGGCGGAGTTGCGCGCCAGTTCGACGAAGTTGCCGTGGGTGAGGACACAGCCCTTCGGGCGACCGGTCGAGCCCGACGTGTAGATGAGCGTGGCGATGTCGGAGCTGTTCGCGATCGCTCGACGTCGCGCGATCTCGGCGTCGTCCACCTCGGCGCCGCGGGCCACGAGGTCGTCGAGGTCGCCGGCGTGCATCGCCCAGACCTCGCGCAGCAGCGGGAGGTCGCTGCGGACCTCGTCGAGGCGCTGGCCGTGCTCGGTGGACTCCATGATCGCGGCGATGGCGCCCGAGTCGGAGAGGATCCACGAGATCTGGGCCGGCGAACTCGTCTCGTACACCGGGACCATGACCGCGCCGGCGTAGAACAGCGCGAAGTCCACGAGGGTCCAGTCGTAAGTGGTCCGCGCGATGAACGCGACCTTCTCACCGGGTTGGATGCCGGCGGCGACGAAGCCCTTGGCGAGGGCGATGACCTGCTGCTCGAAGTCACGAGCGGACACGTCGCGCCACTCGGCACCGTCGGGAACGGCGAACAGCGGCCGGTCGGGCGTGGCGGACACGCGGTCGGCGAGCAGATCGGACACGTTCGAGGACGGGTCTGCGGGAACGACGGCGGGAAGGTCGAACTGGATCACGGTAACTCCTTTGGCACCGGAAAGAAGGTCGATCGGTTCGTCGAGTCTAGTCGCACGTTCCGCCGTGCCTCCGAGGGGACGGCGGTGTCGGCGGCGTTCCGCGGCGATGACGAGACTGCTGCGGGCCGAGCCGCGGGGCGGGCCGGAGAGGAGCGCCGTGCGCAACGTCGGTATCGACATCGGAGGCACGAAGATCGCCGGCGGAGTCGTCGAGGAGGACGGCACGATCGTCGAGAAGCTCCGGGTGGACACCCCCATCGACCCGGCGGCCCTCGTGGACGCGGTCGTCGACATGGCCGACCACTTGCGTCGTGCGTACGACGTGCACGCCATCGGCGTCGCCGCCGCCGGTTTCATCAGCTCCGACCGCAGCACGGTCATTTACGCCCCGAACATCGACTGGCGCAACGAACCCCTACGCGCGCGCCTCGAGGACCGTCTGGACGCGCCCGTGACGATCGAGAACGACGCCAATGCGGCGGGCTGGGGCGAGTAC
Source organism: Microbacterium sp. Bi128 (assembly GCF_918698205.1). Lineage (NCBI taxonomy): Bacteria > Bacillati > Actinomycetota > Actinomycetes > Micrococcales > Microbacteriaceae > Microbacterium > Microbacterium sp. Bi128. The sequence continues at coordinate 8,958 of NZ_CAKKMM010000126.1, forward strand.
CGCTTCGGCGCCGGACAGGGCGTGCGCGACATGGTGATGCTGACGATGGGCACCGGCGTCGGCGGCGCCGTCGTCACCGACGGCGAGCTGTTCCGCGGTGGCCACGGCATCGGGGGTGAGCTCGGGCACATGCGCTTCGTGCGCGGCGGGCACCCGTGCGGGTGCGGGCAGAACGGATGCCTCGAGCAGTACGCCTCGGGCCGCGCGCTGCAGCGCGAGGCCAACGCCATCGCGGACGAGGGCGGCATCGGCGCGGCCCTGGCCGCGGTGCGCGCGGAGAAGGGCGCGATCCCCGGGCCGGCGGTCTCGCGCCTCGTGCTAGCGGGCGACCCGGGCGCCATCGAGGCGCTGCGGCGCGTGGCCACGGCCCTCGGCGAGGCGTGCGGCGGGTTCCAGGCCGTCCTCGACCCCGAGTTGTTCGTGATCGGCGGGGGAGTGGCTCAGCTCGGCTCGGACCTGCTCGTTCCGGTGAAGCTCGCGTACGAGACGTCGCTTCCGGGATACGGTGAACGTCCGGTGGCGGAGTTCACCATCGCACGATTGGGCAACGACGCCGGTCTCATCGGGGTCGCCGACCTCGCCGGGAAGGAGCGCTGACGATGTTCTACTGGCTCATGAAGTACGTGGTCATCGGGCCGGTCATCAAGGCCGTGTTCCGACCGTGGATCGTGGGCCGGCGCAACATCCCGCGGGAGGGTGCGGCGATCCTCGCCAGCAACCACCTGTCGTTCTCCGACTCGATCTTCCTCCCGCTGATGATCGACCGCCGGATGGCGTTCCTGGCCAAGAGCGACTACTTCACCGGTCGCGGGCTCAAGGGCTGGGCGACGCGGTTGTTCTTCACCGCGACGGGGCAGCTCCCCATCGACCGGTCCGGTGGCAAGGCATCCGAGGCCTCGCTCAACACGGGTCTGGGCGTCCTCGGGCGTGGGGAGCTCCTCGGCATCTACCCCGAGGGCACGCGCAGCCCCGACGGAACGTTGTACCGCGGCCGCACGGGAATCGCCCGCATGGCGCTCGAGGCGCGGGTACCGGTGATCCCGGTGGTGATGGTCGACACCGGCGCCGTCATGCCGATCGGTCAGCGACTGCCGCGCGTCGGTCGCGTCGGCATCGTCATCGGCGAGCCGCTGGACTTCTCCCGCTTCGAGGGGATGGAGAGCGACCGCTACATTCTGCGCTCCGTCACCGACGAGATCATGGTCGCCCTGCAGCGGCTCGGCGAGCAGCGGTACGAGGACGTGTACGCGTCCACCGTCAAGGATCGTCTGGCCAGCGCCCAGGCGGCGAAGGCGCCGTCGGCGCGCCACTAGACTTCAGGGGTGAATCAGCAGCTCCACGACCTCGACCACTGGCGGACCCTGCCCATCAAGCAGCAGCCCCAGTGGTATGACGAGGCCGCGGTGGCCGCGGCATCCGCCGAAC
>NZ_CAKKMM010000127.1:0-10313 GCF_918698205.1 Microbacterium sp. Bi128
CCTCACCGGTGTGGTGACCCAGGCGATCGCCGCCCTCGAGGGCCGCTCGGAGTGGTTCGCCCCCGCCCGCAGCGCCGTGGTGTTCGTCGTCGACGGGCTCGGCTCGCACAACCTGGCCGAGCGCCGTGGCCACGCGCGTTTCCTCGGCTCTGCCGGCTCGCGCCGCGACGTCGCTCGAACGGTGTTCCCCTCGACTACGGCGGCGGCGTTGACGAGCCTGCTCACCGGCACCGAGCCCGGGGAGCACGGCATCGTCGGCTACCGCACGCGGATCCCGGGCACATCGATCGCGGCGAATCAGCTGCACGGGTGGGAGACCGACGGCCTGGATCCCCGCACGTGGCAGCGCAGCCGTCCGCTGCTCGAGATCGAAGCCGAGCGCGGGCGACCGTGCTTCGTCGTGTCCCGGCCCGACTACACCGGTACCGGATTCACCGCGGCGACGCTACGCGGCGCGGAGTTCGTCTCATCCGCCGATGTGCGCGAGCGCGCGGCGATCGCCGCCGACCTGGCCGCGCGGCATCCCGGAGCCCTCGTCTACCTCTACGCGCCCGATCTCGACACGGCCGGGCACCGCGACGGCTGGGAGTCCGACCGCTGGACCGACGCCCTCGAACGCGTCGACGCCGCCGCGCGCGACCTCGACGGCGCGATCGACCCCGGCACGGGCGTGCTCGTCACCGCCGACCACGGCATGGTCGACGTTCCCGCCCACAAGCACGTGCTGCTGTCGGACGGCGACCCTCTGCTCGAGGACGTCGAGATCGTCGGCGGCGAGCCCCGGATGCTCCACCTCTACGTCACCCCGGGGCGGGCGGATGCCGTGGCGTCACGGTGGCGGGAGCGAGAGCAGTCGCGGGCGTGGGTCCTCACGCGCGACGAGGCGATCGCGGCCGGGTTGTTCGGCTCGGTCGCCCCCGAGGTGAGCGAGCGCATCGGCGACGTGCTCGTGGCCGCGCGCGGACGCTTCGCCTACTACGACGACCGCGAGAGCGACAAGCGCCCTCAGCGGATGGTGGGCCAGCACGGGTCGCTCACCGACGAGGAACGGACGGTTCCGCTCCTGCGCCTCGGCGCGTTCGCCTGAGAGCTGCGCTGACTCAGCTCTCGTCGGTGCGCGCCCCGAAGACGATCTCGTCCCACGAGGGCATGGACGGTCGACCCTTGGCGCGCCGCCCGGAGTCCGAGGATGCCGAGGGACCGGGGGTCCGATCCGGTTCGGTCTCGGTCGTCTCCGGCTCCTCCGCGCGGTAGCCCGGCTCGAGAGCGTCGAAGAGCGCGACGGGGGCACTGGGCGTGCGGGGTTCGGGTTCGCGGACCTCGGGCATCCCCGGCAGGGGCTCGCGCTGTCCGCGTCGGCGACGGAGCGCCTCGAGGAGGTCGGCCGTCTCGGACGAGGTCACCGGCGCGTCGGGAGCCCGCTTGATCGCGGCAGCCTGAACCGCGGCGGTCACCGGACCAGTAGCCTCGACGCCGGGCTCATCCTCGATGTCGAGACGCCGCGGCCCGAAAGCGCCGCTGTCGAAGCGCGTGTCGTCCTTGGGGAGCGGAGTGTCCAGGGCACGCAACCGGGGGATCAACCCTTCGGGCAGCGAACCCTGGCGGGAGAGCTGGATCGCATCGGAGTTCTGCGGCGACAGGCTGCTGCGTCGAGGATCGAAGCCCCAGCGGGCGTCGTGATCGATGCCGTTGGCGGTGAACTCGAGCTTCACCATCCACCCCGAGGGGTCCTTCCAGCTCGTCCACCGTTCCGCCGACGCGCCGGCTTCGCCGAGCTTCGCGCGGACGGCGGCCCCGAAGGTGACCGGGGCGTCATGCTCGAGGGCACCTCCGAGCAGCACGGGCACCGAGAGGGCCTGGGCGACGACGTGCTCGCGCTCGGCGAGCACCGGCCCTTCGAACCTCTCGACATCCTCGACGCGGGCGTTCAGCAGCGCCGCGACCTCGCGCGCGGAGAGTCCCGCGCGAATGTGCGCCTGGATCTCGCGCGGGCTCGGGCGGGGCGCGCGGTCGTCGTCGTGCTCGCGCCCACGGCGCGCACGGCGCGCCTCGGCGCGCAGCACCTCATCGAGCGGCAGGGCGAATCGTTCGCCCGTCTCGGTCGCGACGACGAGGACGTCATCCTCGGTTCCGATGACTTTGAGCTGTTCCATACGAAACACCCCTCCGATCTGCGGTCGACGCCCATGCTGTCACGGTCCCGCCGCCGGAGCCGGGAATATCGCGGGCGCGCCGCGAGTTTGACGCCTCGCAGCCCGCACTCACCCCGCCGAGCGCATTTGCTTATCGGGGTCGGGTCATGCAAACTATGGCCGCCCGTTCGGGCGATGCACCACAGAAAACCGGAAGTAGAGACCTTCACGCATGGCCACCGATTACGACGCACCGCGCAAGACCGAGGACGACAGCGAGTCGATCGAGGCCCTCAAGGAGCGCGTGCCCGACAAGACGTCGGGGTCGATCGACAACGAGGATGCCGACAACCCTTCGGGCTTCGAACTGCCCGGGGCCGACCTGTCGGACATCGAGCTCGACGTCGTCGTGCTTCCCGCTCAGGAAGACGAGTTCACCTGTATGAACTGCTTCCTGGTGAAGCACCGCTCCCAGATCGCCGAGGAGAGCGGCTCCGGCTTCATCTGCCTGGAGTGCGCAGCCTGACCTGAGCGCGCTGGATCGCCGCGATGAGGCGATCCGGCGTCCGGGTGGACACCACCCACATCGGAGTCGGATCATCGGGGTCGGTCACGGGAACCGTGACGATCCCGTCGATCCCGCCCCGGATGACGTGCCAGGCCCGTCGGTCGAGACCACTCCCGCGGGCCGTTCGCGCCTCTTCGGCCACGACACTCGCGGGGACCCCGAGGAGCTCCACGGGGATGTGCGCCCGACCGGCGTGCAGTTCGCCGTCGCGCACCTCGATGAGGGGGGAGAGGGCGACGAGCGCCGCGACGATCCCGACGCCGACCACGAGTCCGACCACCAGGGCGAGCGTGGTGTCGATGGGCGAGAAGACCAAGGCCGCCATCGGGCCGCAGACAGCTGCAGCGCCGAGAGCCCACAGCGATGGGCTCAGGCGTTCGCGGTACTCGATTCCGGTGCGGATGCCGCACCCCCTCTTCTGCATTACCCTCGTGGGGTGACCGAAACGGTGGACGTCCTCATTGTCGCATCCGAGCCCCCGGTCTTCGCCCACCCCGGCGACGCCGGAGCCGACCTCGTCGCCGCCGAGGCGGTGACGCTGCAGCCCGGTCGCCGCGCGCTCGTCTCCACCGGCGTGCGGATCGCCCTGCCCGACGGGTACGCCGCGTTCGTCGTCCCGCGAAGCGGCCTGGCCGCCAAGCACGGGATCACGATCGTCAACTCGCCGGGCACGATCGACGCGGGCTACCGCGGTGAGATCAAGGTCGCCCTCCTGAACACCGACCTCGACGACGCGTACGAGATCGCGGTCGGCGACCGCATCGCGCAGCTGATCGTCATGCCCGTCCCGCCCGTGCGCTTCATTCCTGTCGACGACCTCCCCGCCAGCGTGCGCGGGCAGGGCGGCTTCGGATCCAGCGGCTACCAGACCCCTTCAGGGAGCACCCGATGACCGACGAATCCGACCAGCAGATCGAGGCCGCGCCGCCCGCCAAGAGCGGTCCCGCGGACCGCGAGACCGCGGGCCCCTTCGACGAGGCCGAGGCGAACGCCGTCCGCCCCTACATCGACCTCGGCGGCATCAAGATCCTGCCGCGCGAGGGACTCAACCTTCGCCTCGAGGTCGAGGAGCAGACCAAGCGGATCGTGGCCGTCGGTCTCGACTACGCCGATTCCACTCTGCAGGTGCAGCCGTTCGCGGCGCCCCGCACGAGCGGACTGTGGGCCGAGACGCGGGATCAGATCCGCCAGCAGGTCAAGCAGCAGGGCGGCCGGGTCGAGGAGCGCGAGGGCCCGCTGGGCCCCGAACTCCTCGCCGAGGTCCCGGTCGTAGCCGGTGCCGACGGCTCGGCCAAGCGCCTCGCCCGTTTCGTCGGCGTCGACGGACCGCGCTGGTTCCTGCGCGGCGTCATCGGGGGAGCCGCGACATCCGACGTCGAGGCGGCCGCGGCGGTCGAAGACCTCTTCCGTTCGATCGTCGTCGTCCGCGGCGGATCGCCCATGCCGCCCCGCGATCTGATCCCCCTGCGGATGCCGTCCGCCCCCGGCACGGCATGAGCGACGCTCCGCACCCCGACGACGCCGACCGCGTGCCGCTCGAGCCCCCGTCGGCGGCCGACAGCGTGTCGGCGGCACTGGGCAGCGCGGCGCGCCGCGCCGGACTGGACCCGTCGAAGCACTCCTCGACCGGCGCCGCCGTGTGGTCGGCGATGGGCGGGTGGCGCGGCATCCTGGAATCCGTCCTGCCGTCGCTGGCTTTCGTGGTCCTGTTCACCGTCACGATCGATCCCGAGACCCGCCAGGGCGATCTGCTCCTGAGCCTCGGCGTCTCGGTGGGCCTGGCCCTGGTCTTCACAATCGCCCGCCTGATCGCCAAGTCGCCGCCGAGCGCCGCCATCGGCGGCCTGTTCGCCACCGTCGCAGCCGCCGTTCTGGCACTGTTCACCGGTCGCGGGCAGGACAACTTCGTCTTCGGGTTCTTCATGAACGGCGCCTACGGCACCGCGTTCCTCGTGTCGGTGCTCGTCGGCTGGCCCCTCATCGGTCTGGCGGCCGGCTACCTGCTGGGAGAGGGCACCTCGTGGCGCGCCGACAAACGCCAGCGCCGCGTGTTCTCGTGGCTGTCGCTCGGGTGGGCGGCCCTGTTCGCCGCGCGGTTGATCGTTCAGCTCCCGCTGTACTTCGCCGGCGACGTCACCGCGCTCGGAACACTGAAGATCATCATGGGCCTGCCCCTGTTCGCTCCCATGCTCGCGGTCACGTGGCTCGCCGTGCGGGCTCTCTCCCCACGTCGCGAGGCCTGATATATTTATCTTGATATCAAGATAAATCCCCCTCGCTCCGCGGTTAGGTCGGCCTTCCTGGCATCGTCCGCACACCCCGGGGAAGATGGGAGAGGGCGGGCCGACGCCTGCGCATACGCCGACGAAGGAGACGATCGTGTCCACGGTTGACAGCTTCGGTGCCAAGAGCACCCTGACGGTCGGCAGCACCGACTACGAGATCTTCCGCATCGACACCGTCCCCGGGTTCGAGAAGCTCCCGTTCAGCCTCAAGGTGCTGCTCGAGAACCTCCTCCGCACCGAGGACGGCGCGAACGTCACCGCGGAACAGATCCGCGCCCTCGGATCCTGGAACCCGGATGCCGAGCCCGACACCGAGATCCAGTTCACGCCCGCGCGCGTCGTGATGCAGGACTTCACCGGTGTTCCCTGCATCGTCGACCTCGCCACCATGCGCGAGGCCGTGACCGCCCTCGGCGGCGACCCGAACCGCATCAACCCGCTCTCCCCGGCCGAGATGGTCATCGACCACTCCGTCATCGCCGACCTGTTCGGCAGCGAGAACGCGCTCGAGCGCAACGTCGAGATCGAGTACGAGCGCAACGGTGAGCGCTACCAGTTCCTGCGCTGGGGTCAGACCGCGTTCGACGACTTCAAGGTCGTCCCGCCGGGCACCGGCATTGTCCACCAGGTGAACATCGAGCACCTGGCGAAGGTCGTCTACGACCGCTCCGTCGACGGCGTGCTGCGCGCCTACCCCGACACCTGCGTCGGCACCGACTCGCACACCACGATGGTCAACGGCCTGGGCGTGCTGGGCTGGGGCGTCGGCGGCATCGAGGCCGAGGCCGCGATGCTCGGTCAGTCCGTGTCGATGCTGATCCCACGCGTCGTCGGCTTCAAGCTCAGCGGAGAGATCCCCGCCGGCGTCACCGCGACCGACGTCGTCCTCACCATCACCGACATGCTCCGCAAGCACGGCGTCGTCGGCAAGTTCGTCGAGTTCTACGGCGAGGGCGTGGCATCCGTGCCGCTGGCCAACCGCGCGACCATCGGCAACATGAGCCCCGAGTTCGGCTCCACCGCGGCGATGTTCCCGATCGACGATGTCACTCTGGACTACCTGCGTCTGACTGGACGCGACGAGCAGACCGTCGCCCTCGTCGAGGCCTACGCCAAGGAGCAGAAGCTCTGGCACGACCCGGCCCGCGAGCTCGCCTTCAGCGAGTTCATGGAGCTCGACCTCTCCACCGTGGTTCCCTCGATCGCCGGCCCGAAGCGCCCGCAGGACCGCATCCTGCTGTCCGAGGCCAAGTCGCAGTTCGAGAAGGACATCCTCAACTATGCGGCCGCCTCGACCTCGGACTCGATCGTCGACCTCGAGTCGGACCAGTCCTTCCCGGCCTCCGACCCGGGCGGGGAGCCCGGAGACGAGCACATCCACACCGGCGAGATCCTGATCTCCTCCGGCGGTCCGTCGGCGGCATCCAAGCCCGTCAAGGTCACCACGCCCGAAGGCCAGTCCTACCTCCTCGACAACGGTGCGGTGACCCTCGCGGCCATCACCTCGTGCACCAACACGTCGAACCCCTCGGTCATGATCGCGGCGGGCCTGCTCGCCAAGAACGCGGTCGACAAGGGCATGAAGCGCAAGCCGTGGGTCAAGACCACGCTCGGACCCGGGTCCAAGGTCGTCACCGACTACTACGAGAAGTCGGGTCTCGACAAGGCGCTCGAGGGCCTCGGCTTCTACACCGTCGGCTACGGCTGCACGATCTGCATCGGCAACTCGGGCCCCCTCATCGAGGAGGTCTCGGCGGCGATCAACGACAACGACCTCGCCGTCACGGCCGTCCTCTCGGGCAACCGCAACTTCGAGGGCCGCATCAGCCCCGACGTCAAGATGAACTACCTCGCTTCGCCGCCCCTGGTCGTGGCCTACGCGCTGGCCGGCTCGATGAACTTCGACTTCGAGACCGACCCGCTCGGCAAGGACCAGAACGGCGACGACGTCTTCCTCAAGGACATCTGGCCGGCCCCCGACCAGGTGCAGTCGATCATCGACGCGTCGATCTCGCGCGAGCAGTTCATCCAGCAGTACGCCACCGTCTTCGAGGGCGACGAGCGCTGGAAGAACCTGCCGACCCCCACGGGCCCGGTCTTCGAGTGGGATGCCGACTCCACCTACGTGCGGAAGGCGCCCTACTTCGACGGCATGACGATGGAGCCCGACGCGGTGCGCGACATCACGGGCGCCCGCGTCATGGCAACCCTCGGCGACTCCGTGACGACCGACCACATCAGCCCCGCCGGCAACATCAAGGCCGGCACCCCCGCCGCTCAGTATCTGATCGAGCACGGTGTGTCGCAGAAGGACTTCAACTCGTACGGCTCCCGCCGTGGCAACCACGAGGTCATGATCCGCGGCACGTTCGCGAACATCCGCCTGAAGAACGAGCTGACCGCCGCGGTCAACGACGGCACGGTCGTCGAGGGTGGGTACACCCGCGACTTCACGCAGCCCGGGGGCCCCCAGTCGTTCATCTTCGACGCGAGCATGAACTACCAGGAGCAGGGCACCCCGCTGGTCATCTTCGGCGGCAAGGAGTACGGCTCCGGCTCGTCGCGCGACTGGGCGGCGAAGGGCACCAACCTGCTCGGCGTCAAGGCGGTCATCACCGAGAGCTTCGAGCGCATCCACCGCTCGAACCTGATCGGCATGGGCGTCGTCCCGCTGCAGTTCCCGGTCGGCGAGACCTGGAAGTCGCTGGGCCTGGACGGCACCGAGATCGTCTCGATCGAAGGCCTTGAGCAGCTCAACGAGGGCGTGACGCCCAAGACGGTGACGGTCACCGCCGAGCCGAGCGAGTTCTCGCCCGAGGGCAAGCAGACCATCACGTTCGACGCCGTGGTCCGCATCGACACCCCCGGTGAGGCCGACTACTACCGCAACGGCGGCATCCTGCAGTACGTGCTGCGTTCGCTCGTCTGACGCCACCGCACCGCGCCCCGGGAGCTTCGGCCCCCGGGGCGCGGTCGCGTTTCCCCACGTGCAGTGCGGGCGCAAGCCTTTGCCGGGCCCGGTCCGGGCGCCGAGACTAGAATCGACAGACGCGCAGACCTCTGCGCGCACCGCACGAGAGGAGTCACATGGCTCTCCTACCCGGCATCCACGGTCCCCGTGACCTCGACGACCTCACCCCCGACCAACTGCGACAGCTCGCCGCCGAGATCCGCTCCTTTCTGGTCGAGAACGTCGCCCGCACCGGTGGGCACCTCGGACCGAACCTTGGCGTCGTCGAGCTGACGATCGCCCTCCACCGCGTCTTCGACTCCCCGGCCGACCCGATCATCTTCGACACCGGGCACCAGTCGTACGTGCACAAGATTCTGACGGGCCGCCAGGACTTCGCGAACCTGCGTTCTCGCGGTGGGCTCGCCGGCTACCCGCAGCGCTCCGAGAGCGAGCACGACATCGTCGAGTCCTCGCACGCGTCGAGTTCGCTGAGCTGGGCGGATGGTGTCTCCCGCGCCTTCTCGCGCACCGGGCGTAAGGACCGCCACGTCATCGCCGTCGTCGGCGACGGCGCCCTGACGGGCGGCATGACGTGGGAGGCGCTGAACAACATCAGCGACGACAACGACCGCAACCTGGTCATCATCGTCAACGACAACGGCCGCTCGTACGCCCCCACCATCGGCGGCATGGCCCGCTACCTCAACCGCGTGCGCACGAACGATGCCTACCGTCACCTGCATCAGAGTTCGGCCACGCTCTTCCGTCGCCTCGGCCCGGCCGCCCGTGCGGTGTACCGCGGCGTGCGCGGCGGAACGCACGGCTTCCTCTCGCGCTTCACGAACAACGAGGCGCTGTACAGCAACCTCGACATCAAATACCTCGGCCCCATCGACGGCCACGATTTCGAGTCGCTGCTCGAGACCCTCGAACTGGCGAAGACGTACGGGGCACCTGTGATCGTGCACGCGATCACCGACAAGGGCAGCGGCTATGCCCCGGCGATGAGCGACACCGCCGATCAGTTCCACGCCGTCGGCAAGATCGATCCGATCACCGGCGAGGCCCTCGGTTCGGGCGGCGGTCCGCAGTGGACCGACGTGTTCGCCGACGAGCTCGCTGCCGTGGGCGCGGAGCGCGATGACGTCATCGCCATGACAGCCGCGATGCTGCGACCCACGGGGCTGCAGCTTTTCGCGGACCGCTTCCCCGAGCGCGTGTACGACGTCGGTATCGCCGAGCAGCACGCCGTGGCCTCCGCGGCCGGTCTGGCCTTCGGCGGTCTCCACCCCGTCGTGGCGCTCTACGCCACGTTCATGAACCGCGCCTTCGACCAGGTCATGATGGACGTCGCGCTGCACAAGGCCGGCGTCACGTTCGTCCTGGATCGCGCCGGAGTGACCGGGCCCGACGGCCCGAGCCACCACGGCATCTGGGACCTCGCGATGCTGCAGCTGGTGCCCGGCATCCGCATCGCCGCCCCGCGCGACGCGACGCGCCTGCGCGAGGAGTTCCGCGAGGCCGTCGCCGTGACCGACGCCCCCACCGTCGTGCGCTACCCGAAGGGCGGCGTCCCCGCCGACCTCGACGCGATCGAGCGCCTGCCCGACGGGGTCGACGTGCTCGCGCGCGGGTCGTCGGACGACGTACTGCTGGTCGGGATCGGCCCCATGGTGCACTTGGCGATGGACGTCGCGGAGCGCCTGCGCGCGCAGGGCATCGGCGCCACCGTCGTCGACCCCCGCTGGGCGATCCCCGTGCAGCCCTCGATCGTCGAGCTCGCCCGGGCTCACCGCCTCGTCATCACGATCGAGGACGGCATCCGCGTCGGCGGCGTCGGCACCCGCGTGCGTCAGGTGCTGCGCGAGGCCGGCGTCGACACGGCGGTGGACGAGCTCGGCATCCCGGACGAGTTCATCGATCACGCCACGCGCGAGCAGATCCTCGAGGACGCCGGGCTCACGGCCGCCAAGATCGCCCACGACGTGGTCGCACAGGTGCTCGGCACCCGCATCCCGATGGCGCGGCAGACCGAGCCGGTGTGGCTGCCCGACGCGCGCGTGCGCGACGACGCCGAGCGCTGACGCAGGTTCCCAGAACAGGGGACGCGCCGAGAACAGGCCGATATCCACCGATCCGGCCTGTTCTCGGTGCGGAGCCTGTTCTCAGCGCAGGCCCGCACGCACGAGAACGGCGCCGCCCCCGCGGGGACGGCGCCGTTCTCGTCGGTTCATGCTCCGATGCCGCGGATCGGCGGGTGGTGGAACGTGTCGCCGAAGGCGCGCTCGGACGCCCCCTCGCGGTCGAGGTAGGGCGAGGCACCGCCATCGATGAAGGGCCAGCCGGCTCCGAGGATGAGGCACAGGTCGATGTCC
>NZ_CAKKMM010000128.1:0-10296 GCF_918698205.1 Microbacterium sp. Bi128
GCCAGGTTCGCCGCCTCTGTGCCGCTCGAGGTCAGGACGACCTCGATCGGTTGGCATCCGAGCACGTCGGCGAGCTGCTCGCGGGCATCCTCGAGCAGACGCCGCGCGGCCTGTCCGGCCCCGTGGATCGACGACGGGTTGCCCAGCACCTCGTGGGCGGAGAGCCACGCGTCCCGGGCTTCCGGTCGAAGCGGGGTGGTGGCCGCGTGGTCGAGATAGACCGGCATTCGCCCTCCCCGGTGTCCCGTGCGTGTCCTTCACTACCCTAGGACGCATGGTCCCACCCGAAGCGGCCCTCTCGCCGCGCCCTGCCCTCCTCGCCCCGTCTCTCGACGACCTCGGCGTGCGGCTCGGCCCCGACGGCGGAACCCTGCGGGTGTGGTCGGCGAACGCCGACACGATGCACCTGGTCGTCTTCGACGACGTCGACCTCGACTGGGCCGTCGAGACGCTCCCGATGACCCGCGTCGGCGACAGCGTGTTCGAGGCCTCCACTCCGCTCCTGCGCCCGGGGGCGCGCTACGCGGTGCGGGCGGGCGGTCCGCTGGGTCCCGGCAACACCTTCAACCCGCAGTCGCTGCTCATCGAGCCGTATTCGCGGGGCCTCGTCTCGGGCGGCTTCGGCGACTGGCGGTCGGTGGTCGTCGACGGCGGGTTCGATTGGGGCGGAGCGACCAAGCCGCGGGTGCCGATGGACCGCACCGTCATCTACGAGGGCCACGTGAAGGGCCTCAGCAAGCGGCATCCGGACGTGCCTCCGGCCCTCCACGGCACGTATGCCGGTCTCGCCCACCCGGCGATGATCGAGCACTTCCGCTCGCTGGGCATCACGAGCGTCGAGCTCCTGCCCGTCCACGCGTTCGCCACCGAACCTCGCCTGCTGCAGCTCGGGCTGACCAACTACTGGGGCTACAACTCGCTGAACTTCTTCACACCGCACGCCGGCTACGCCACCGCCGCGAGCCGCGCCGAGGGGCCGGAGGCGGTGCTCCGGGAGTTCAAGGGAATGGTCAAGCTCCTGCACGAAGCCGGCCTCGAGGTGATCCTCGACGTGGTCTACAACCACACCGCCGAAGAGGGCATCGGCGGTCCGCGCACCGGTCTGCGCGGCCTGGACAATCGTTCGTACTACCGGCAGACCGACGAGGGCGCGTACATCGACGAGACCGGGTGCGGCAACGCCGTGAACACGGCGACGGATGCCGCGGCGCGTCTGGTGCTCGACTCGTTGCGGTACTGGGCGAACGACGTCCAGATCGACGGGTTCCGGTTCGACCTGGCCGTGACGCTCGGACGCGATGAGCATCACTCCTTCACTCCCGATCACCCCCTGCTGCAGGCCATCCGCGACGACGAGAGCCTCGCGGGGACCAAGCTCATCGCCGAGCCGTGGGACGTCGGAATGGGCGGCTGGCAGACCGGCAACTTCGGCGACGGCTGGCACGAGTGGAACGACCGGTACCGCGACCGGGTGCGCAACTTCTGGCTCAGCGACATCGACTACGCCCGTCGCGCCGACACGGCACCGGTGGGCATCGGCGGCTTCGCGACGCGCCTGGCGGGGTCGTCCAACACGTTCTCCGAGGAACGCGGACCGCTCGCGAGCGTCAACTTCGTCACTGCCCACGACGGCTTCACGCTGCGCGATCTGGTGTCGTACGACGTCAAGCACAACCTCGGCAACGGCGAACAGAACCGCGACGGCGCGGACACGAACCGTTCCTACAATCACGGCGCCGAAGGAAAGACGGACGACCCGCGCATCCTCGCCACGCGCCGCAAGGCGATGCGCAACCTCCTGGGCACGCTGCTGCTCTCGGCGGGCGTGCCGATGATCACCGCGGGCGACGAGATGGGGCGCACCCAGCGCGGCAACAACAACGCCTACTGTCACGACTCGTCCCTCACCTGGCTCTCGTGGGACCTCGCCCCGTGGCAGCAGGACCTCTTCGCCCACACGCAGCGTCTGCTCGCCCTGCGGCGCGAGAATCCGGCGTTGCGTCCCCGCCACTTCGCCCGCCTCGGCGAACGCATCCCGTCCGCGTCGGTGATGGACTGGTTCGACGAGCACGGCGACACGATGTCGAGCGAGCGCTGGACGAATCCCTCCCACCGGACGCTGCAGTACCTCGCCACCTCGACGCCCGAGGACGAGGATCTCAACCGCATCCTGCTCGTCGTGCACGGCAACGAGCGCCCCGTCGAGGTGACGCTCCCGGTCCTGGACGACGACGTCGAGTACGTCTCGCTGTGGTCGAGCGCCGACGAATCCCCCCAGCACGACACGCCCCGTTTCCTCCCCGGAGATGTCGTCCCGTTCGCGGAGACGTCCATGCGTCTGTTCCGCGTCGACGCCCGCGACTGAGCACCGTGCCTCCGACTCGCCGACCTGTCAAGACCCGGGGCAAGCCCTGCGGGAACGTCGTCCCCCCACGGTAGGTTCGGACTCGTGGCCACCACGACGACGATCCCCTCGCCCGTTTCCCCTTGGCGCAGCGGCGCCTCGATCCCGGTGCGTCCGGTCAAACCGACGCTCTCGACGAAGAGGGTCGTGACTCCGCGCATCCCCCTGGCACTGCCCCATCCGCAGGTGCCGGGCGGACGGTTCCGACCGTCGGCGTTCGTCGGCGAGGCCGTCCCGTTCACCGTCACGGCCTTCCGAGAAGGCCACGACCGCATCGGCGTCCACGTGCGTCTGTTCTCGCCCTCGGGCGACGAGTCCCTGCACCGCCTGTCGCCGCTCAACGACGGCTTCGACCGGTGGAGCACCCTGGTCGCTCCGCTCGAGCAGGGCGTGTGGCGGTTCCGCTTCGAGGCGTTCGCCGATGACTTCGCCACGTGGGAGCACGCCGCCGACGTCAAGATCGCCGCCGGCGTCGACGCGGCGCTCATGCGCGAGATGGGCGCGCAGCTGTTCGACCGCGCCCGCGGAGAGAAGAAGCGTCCCGGCAGCGACAAAGACCTGCTGTACGCCGCCGATCGGACGCTGCGCGACCCCGACACCCACGACGACATCGCGCTCCAGGTCGTACGAGACCCCGAGATCGCGGCCCTGTTCGCCGCCCGGCCCATGATGAGCCTCGTGTCCGTCGGGAAGGACGCCGAGCTCCTCGTCGAGCGCGAGCGCGCCGGTGTGGGCGCTTGGTACGAGTTCTTCCCCCGCTCCGAGGGCGCCATGCGCGCCGAGGACGGATCGGTGATCAGCGGGACGTTCCGCACCGCCGTCGACCGACTGCCCGGCGTGGCCGGCATGGGTTTCGACGTCCTGTACCTCCCGCCGATCCACCCGATCGGCGAACGCAACCGTAAGGGTCCGAACAACACCCTCGTGACGGCCCCCGGCGACCCGGGGTCCCCGTGGGCCATCGGCGGGCCGGCGGGTGGTCACGACACCGTGCACCCCGACCTCGGCACTCTCGAGGACTTCCGCGCCTTCGTCGTCGCGGCGCGCGAGAACGGCATCGAGGTCGCGCTCGACCTGGCCCTGCAGGCCTCGCCCGACCACCCCTGGGTGACCGAGCACCCGGAGTGGTTCACGACGCTCCCCGACGGCTCGATCGCCTATGCCGAGAACCCGCCGAAGAAGTACCAGGACATCTACCCGGTGAACTTCGACAACGATCCCGACGGGATCCGCGCCGAGGTCTTGCGCATCGTCCGCCACTGGATCGCCCAGGGCGTGCGCATCTTCCGTGTCGACAACCCCCACACCAAGCCCCTGCAGTTCTGGGAGTGGCTGATCGCCACGGTCAGCGCCGAAGACCCCGACGTCGTGTTCCTGGCCGAGGCCTTCACGCGTCCGGCTCCGCTGCAGGGACTCGCGATGGCCGGGTTCCAGCAGAGCTACACGTACTTCACCTGGCGGAACACGAAGGAGGAGCTCGAGGAGTTCTTCGCCGGCCTCGCCCACGACACGGCCGACTTCCTGCGTCCGAACCTGTTCGTCAACACTCCCGACATCCTCACCGAGTACCTGCAGTTCGGCGGACGTCCGGCGTACAAGATCCGCGCCGCCCTCGCGGCCACCGCGGCTCCGACGTACGGCGTCTACGCCGGGTACGAGCTGTACGAGAACGTCGCGCGTCCGGGGTCGGAAGAGAACATCGACAACGAGAAGTACGAGTACAAATTCCGCGACTGGTCCGGTGCCGAAGCGTCCGGCGACTCCCTGGCGCCGTATCTGCGCCGCCTCAACGGCATCCGCCGCGACCACCCCGCGCTGCTCCAGCTGCGCAATCTCCACGTGCAGTGGAGCGACGACGAGGCGATCCTGGTCTACGCCAAACACCTGGATGCCGCGCTGTCGCCGACCGGCGCGTCGGACACGATCATCGTCGTGGCCAACGTCGACCCGCACTCCGCACGCGAGACGACGGTCCACCTCGACACCACGCTCTGGGGCGTCGAACCGGGCGCGCCGTTCGAGGTCGAAGACCTCGTGACCGGCCAGGTCTGGACGTGGACCGACCACAACTTCGTGCGCCTGGACGCATTCGCCGAACCCGTGCACATCCTGCACGTGAAGGAGACACGATGACCGCTCTTCCCCCCGAACTCCTGGATGCCGTCGCCCACGGCGCCCACCACGACCCGCACAGCGTCCTCGGCGTGCACGAGACAGCGGACGGCTGGGTGATCCGCACCCGACGACCGCTCGCCCGCGACGTGGTCGCCGAGTTCGCCGACGGGTCCACCCTCGCCCTCGCCCACCTCCGCGCGGGCGTCTGGGAGGGAACCCAGGCCGATGCTCCGGGCCGCTACCGTGTGCACGCGACCTACGACGGCGGCGGCGACCATCTCGCCGACGACGGCTATCGGCACGCGCCGTCGGTCGGCGAGCTCGACCTGCACCTGATCTCGGAGGGGCGCCACGAAGAGCTGTGGCGCGTGCTCGGAGCGCACGTGCGCGAGCTCGACGGGTCTGCCGGAACGGCGTTCACCGTGTGGGCACCCGACGCCCGCGCCGTACGCGTCATCGGCGACTTCAACGGGTGGGACGGCTCGGGCAGTGCGATGCGCTCGATGGGTGGGAGCGGCGTCTGGGAGCTCTTCCTCCCCGAGGTCGGTGTCGGAGCGCGCTACAAGTTCGAGATCCTCACCCGCGCGGGCGCCTGGATCCAGAAGGCCGATCCGATGGCCCGCCTCGCCGAGGTCCCCCCGGCCACCGCCTCCGTGGTGACCGCGTCCGACTACCGCTGGGCGGACGACGAGTGGATCGAGGAGCGATCGACCACCGCGCCGATCGACCGGCCCATGTCGATCTACGAACTGCACTTCGCGTCGTGGCGCCCGGGTCTGTCGTACCGCGACGGGGCCGACGAGATCATCGACTACGTCACCGCCCAGGGATTCACGCACGTCGAGTTCCTCCCGCTGTCCGAGCACCCGTTCGGCGGGTCGTGGGGCTATCAGGTCTCGGGCTACTACGCCCCCACCAGCCGTTTCGGCGACCCCGACGATCTCCGGTATCTGATCGACCGTCTGCACCAAGCGGGCATCGGCGTGATCATGGACTGGGTCCCCGGTCACTTCCCCAAGGACGAGTTCGCTCTCGCCCGGTTCGACGGCGAGCCGCTCTACGAGCACCCCGACCCCCGCCGCGGCGAGCACAAGGACTGGGGCACGCTCATCTTCGACTACGGCCGCAACGAGGTGCGCAACTTCCTCGTCGCCAACGCGCTGTACTGGTTCGAAGAGTTCCACGTCGACGGACTGCGCGTGGATGCCGTGGCATCCATGCTCTACCTCGATTACTCCCGCAACGAGGGTGAGTGGGCCCCGAACCAGTTCGGTGGGCGCGAGAACCTCGAGGCCATCCGGTTCCTACAGGAAGTCAATGCCACCGCCTACAAGCGGTACCCGGGCATCGCCATGATCGCCGAGGAGTCGACCAGCTTTCCGGGGGTCACCGCACCCACGGCCCACGCCGGCCTCGGTTTCGGCTTCAAGTGGAACATGGGCTGGATGAACGATTCGCTCCAGTACATCGCGCGCGACCCCATGTATCGCTCGCACCACGAGGGCGAGTTGTCCTTCTCGTTCGTGTACGCGTTCAGCGAGAACTTCATCCTCCCCATCAGCCACGACGAGGTCGTGCACGGCAAGGGCAGCCTCTTCGGCCGGATGCCGGGCGACCACTGGCAGAAGCTCGCGAACATGCGGGCGTTCCTGGCCTACATGTGGGGTCACCCCGGCAAGCAGCTGCTGTTCATGGGCCAGGAGTTCGGCCAGATGTCGGAGTGGTCGGAGTCGCGCGGTCTCGACTGGTGGATGCTCGACCAGCCTTCGCACGCGCAGCTGCACTCGTTCGTCGCCGAGCTGAACCGGGTCTACCGCGCGCACGCGCCCCTGTGGTCGCGCGACCACGACGGAGCCGCGTTCTCGCGCCTGGGCGCTCCGGCGTGGAACCCGAACGTCCTCGCCTTCGCCCGCCGCGACCACCACGGCAACACGGTCGCCGTGGTGTGCAACTTCTCCGGCGTCCCGCTCGGCGACTTCCCCCTCGACCTGCCCGAGGCCGGCACGTGGACGGAAGTGCTCAACAGCGATGCCGAGGCGTTCGGCGGCTCGGGTCAGGGCAACCTCGGCTCGGTCACGACCGACGCCCGCGGGAGCGCCGTCCTCACGGTCCCGCCGCTCGGCGTCCTCTGGCTGCACCACCGCGCCGGCTGACACCGCGCACCGCGACACGACGAAGGCCCTGTCCGGAGACAGGGCCTTCGTCGTTCGGTCAGAACAAGAGGGATGCCAGGCGCGAACGAGCCCGGATGACGCGGGCGTCCTCATCGCCGACGAGACCGAAGAGGTCCAGCAGGCGCTCACGCACCGGGGCACGATCCTCGGACGGCAGCGAGGCGAACAGGTCGAGCAGCCGCGCGAAGGCGTCGTCGACGTGTCCGCCGGCGACGTCGAGGTCGGCCACGAGGAACTGCGCCTCGAGGTCGGTCGGTGCCGCGGCTGCCGCGGCCCGTGCGGCCTGCAGATCCGCACCCTGCACGCGATCGAGCAGCCGCACCTGGCCGAGCCCGGCGCGCGCGTCGGCGTCGCGGGGGTTCTCTTCGAGGGCACGCTCGTAGGCCGCGATGGCGCGGGGGTAGTCGCCCTCTTCGATGGCGGCGAACGCTTCGGCGTGCAGGGGCGGCAGAGGGGCCTCGGCGGGTTCCTCCACCGCGTCCTCCGCACCCTCGACGGGCACCGTACCGGTGACGCCGTGCTGCGCGGCCAGCTGCAGCAGCTGGGCGAACACCTCGCGCACCTGCTGTTCGGGGACGGCGCCGGTGAACAGCGGCACGGGCTGTCCGGCCACGAGGGCCACGACCATGGGGATGGACTGCGCGCGGAAGCCCTGAGCGAGCTGCGGGTTGGCGTCGACGTCGACCTTCGCCAGCACGACCTTGCCCGCCAGCTCGGTCACGACCTTCTCGAGGACGGGGCTCAGCTGCTTGCACGGGCCGCACCACTCGGCCCAGAGGTCGACGACGACCGGCACGCTGCGCGAGAGCTCGAGGACCTGAGCGAACGACGCGTCGGTCACGTCGAACACGAGCGACGACGCGGGCGCCGCCGCGGACGCACCTGCGGCGGGCTCGGCGGGCGGCTGCGGACGGTTGCGCAGCGACGACAGGTCGACGGCTCCGCGCAGGACGGATCCGGGGGTGGGAGTGCTCACGGAGACACCTTCGCTTCGAGGAGGCTGGATCGGTAGCCCAGGAGCCGGATCTTGTCGTCCGATCCCTGGCTGGGCACGTAGAAGAAGATCTGGTCGGTGTACGTCGTGGTGAAGCCCGTCGCCGACTGGTCGACGCCGGTCAGTGCCTTCACCGCGGGGTTGTTGTCGAGCTTGATGACGGCATCCGCATTCGTCGGCTTGGCGGTGTCGCTCTCGTACACGTTGACCGCGACGATCGCACCGGTGTCGAGAGTCGCGAGGGCGATGGGCGACGCGGGGCCCGCGGAAGCCGCGAAGCTGATCTCGGCGGTGCCCTGACCCGTCTGGTTCAGCTCGTCCGTGCGCTTGCGCTTGTTGTCCTCGATCGCCGGCAGGAGCAGGTCGTTCGCGGTGTCGAACAATGCCCACGACGGGCTGTTCTGACCGTTGTTGATCAGATCGGCGTACGCCGCGGCCACCTGATCCGGGGCCATGACGAGGAACGAGGAGTCCGGCGGCACCTGCGTCGCCCCCACGTAGGGAGCGGCCAATTCCGGCAGGTTCGTGGATGCCTCGAGGTTGCCGATGTAGGACACGCGGTACTCCGACCACGGGTCGTCCTGGGTCATCATCATGATCGACGTCGTCGGGGCGGCGGTGTCGCCGGATTCGACCACGGTCATGACGGTGCGCGGCCAGCCGCCCGTCGTCTGCGGCAGGATGATCTGCACCGGATCCGCGGGAATCGCCGGAAGCGCCGGGCGATCCGGAAGGGCGGCGCGCAGGGTGTAGTTGGTCTTGCGCTCGGCCAGGGCGGGCCCGGTCAGGCGCGTCTCGGCCGCGGCGACGTCGAGTGCGGCGTCGGCCTGGCCCATGGTCGTGGCGATGCGCGAGACGATGCTCTCGGCCTGCGACTCGGTGACCACGGGCGGGAACTGTCCCTCGGGCACGATGACCGTCGGTGTCGGACTGGGGCTCTCGCTCGCGGCGATCTGCGGCCACGCGTCCGCGGAGCAGCCGGCGAACAGCGCCGCCGACAGACCCAGCGCGGGGACGGCGATCAACGCACGACGCCGCGGTCCCAGCGGCCGTCGGCCCCGACGATCGGGCGACGAGCTGATCACGCCCTTCTTAGCGGCGTCGGCATCGGCGATCGAGATCGGTTCTGTGACCGGCAGGGGCAGACCCTTGCGACGCGGACGGCGGGAGCGGCGGACGTGACGGATGCCGAGCAGGTACAGCACAATGCCCGCGAGGAGCGCGACGGCTCCCCCGGCGATCAACGGCCCCGCCCAGGGCGTGGAGTTGTCGATCGGCCACGTGAGCGTGACGTCGGAGGGCGCCGGAGCGGTCCCGTCGCTCGCAACGAGGACGCTCATGTCGGCCGGCAGCTGCAGCGTCGTCGCGAGCGACCCGGTCTGCTGGAACTCATCGAGCCACAGGTCGGAGCCAGCGGGTGTGCGTGCGGCGGTGGCCTCTGCCGCGGGGCTCGTGGTCGACGCGCGCACGAGACCCGTCGTGACGGCGTTCTCGGCGCCGAGGGTCACGGCCGTGTAGGGGACATCGGCGAGCCAGGCCCGCATGTCGGCGGTGCGACCGTACGAGACGAAGACCTCGCCGTCGCCGGCGACGCGGAGCGATTGCGCCCCCGGCAGGCTGCCGAGGACCGCACCGTCGATCAGCGTGTACGCCGTCGAACCGTCGGTCTGAATCGTCTCCGTGGCCTCGGAAGGCCCCTGGAAGACGGTGCGCTGAGCGATGCCCGCGCCGATCATGGCTGCGGCGATGACGAACGCCACCACGGCCCAGACGAATCTCACGCTACACACCATCCCCACCGGCGACTCGGGCGGCCACCGAAGAATCGACGTTTCAGACTAGCTGAGGCCGGCTGAAAGTTCGCGGCGAGGCCCGGCGGTGCCGTGACCACGCTCGCGCTCAGTATCCTTTCGACACGGGCGCGGTCGCGTCCTCCGGAGGCAGGAGTCGCCAGGATGAAGATCCACAATCCCTTCAGAGTCGCATTGCTCGCGACCCTCGGCGTCGGAGTCGGCCTCCTGGTCATCGGGAGCGTCCAGAACCTGTCGACGATCCTGCTCTACGTGGGGACCGCGCTGTTCCTCTCGCTGGGTCTGGATCCCGTGGTGTCGTTCCTCGAACGCCGCGGGCTGCCGCGGTGGGCCGCCGTGCTCCTGACGATCCTCGGGGTGCTGGGCATCTTCGCCGGGATCATCATCATGGTCGTTCCGATCATCGTCAGCCAGATCACGCAGCTTGTCGGGCAGATCGAAGCGCTTTTGCGGCCGGAGCAGTGGAACCAGCTCGTCGTGAACGTGCAGGACTGGGCCACCACGACGTTC
Source organism: Microbacterium sp. Bi128 (assembly GCF_918698205.1). Taxonomy (NCBI): domain Bacteria; kingdom Bacillati; phylum Actinomycetota; class Actinomycetes; order Micrococcales; family Microbacteriaceae; genus Microbacterium; species Microbacterium sp. Bi128. The sequence continues at coordinate 10,009 of NZ_CAKKMM010000128.1, forward strand.
CCCTGGCTCCGGCTCGACGAGGTGTGGGCCGGCGTCCAGCACTGGTTCTCCACGCTCGATGTGGGCTCGATCTCGACGATGGTCGGCAACAGCCTGCTCACGGTCGGTGGGGCGCTGGCGGCGGGACTCGGCGGGGCATTCATCGTGCTCATCCTCACGATCTACTTCACGGCGTCGACTCCGTCGCTGAAGTCCGCGGTGTACCAGCTCGTCCCGGCATCCAAGCGCGCCCGCTTCATCGAACTGTCCGAGAAGATCACCGATTCGGTGGGTTACTACGTCATGGGT
>NZ_CAKKMM010000129.1:0-10244 GCF_918698205.1 Microbacterium sp. Bi128
CTCGGGGATCTGCTCCGGCTCGGGGTCGCGCGGGGGTTCGAGCGGCTCGGTGTCCGCTGCGGCGGGGTCGACCTGCGCGACGGGAAGGGTCTCGTCGTCACCGGCGGACGGCGCACCCCAGGGCTCGATGGTGTCGTCGGGGGCCACGTCGTCGGCAGCGGACGCGGTGTCATCGCGCTGCTGAGCGAGGATGTCGTCGAGGTACTGGGGCTCGCGTTCCTCGTCCGTCGTGAACTCGATGCGGCCGTCGGAACCGAAACGGCCCGGCCGGTGAGCGGAAAAGGACATTCGCACAGAGTACGACGGGATTCCTGCGGTCTGCTGAGCGGGGCCTGAGGCACGACCCAGGCCCCGCTCAGCGGGTATCAGACCAGGCGTGCCTTCGGCGAGACCTCGTACGTGTTCTCGGGGTCGGAGAACACCGCGTCGCCCAGGGCCGTGTCGATCGCGGCCAGGGTGTCGGCATCGAGCTGCACGCCCGAGGCCTTGACCGTGTCGGCGAGCTGCTCGGGACGCGAGGCTCCCACCAGCGCGGCGGCGATGTTGGGGTTCTGCAGCACCCACGCGATCGCGAGCTGCGGCATCGTGAGACCGGCTTCGTCGGCGATGGGCTTCAGCCGCTGGACGGCCTCGAGCACATCGTCGCGCAGGAAACGCTTGATGAAGGTGGCGCCGCTCTTCTCGTCGGTCGCGCGCGAGCCGTCGGGAACGGGCTGCCCGGGCAGGTACTTGCCGCTGAGCACGCCCTGCGCCATCGGCGACCAGACGATCTGCGAGATGCCGAGCTCTTCGCTGGCGGGGACGACCTTGCCCTCGATGACGCGCCACAGCATGGAGTACTGCGGCTGGTTCGAGATGAGCTGGATGCCGAGCTGCTTCGCGAGCGCGTGGCCCTCGCGGAGCTGCTCGGCGGTCCACTCGGACACGCCGATGTAGAGCGCCTTGCCCTGGCGGACGATGTCGGCGAAGGCCTGGAAGGTCTCTTCGAGCGGGGTCTCGTAGTCGAAACGGTGCGCCTGGTAGAGGTCGACGTAGTCGGTGCCGAGGCGGGTCAGCGACCCGTTGATCGACTCCATGATGTGCTTGCGGCTGAGCCCGGTGTCGTTGGGACCCTGCGGGCCGGTCGGGAAGTACACCTTCGTGAAGATCTCGAGCGACTCGCGTCGCTGGCCCTCGAGGGCCTTGCCGAGAACGACCTCCGCCGCCGTGTTGGCGTACGTGTCGGCCGTGTCGAACGTCGTGATGCCCGCGTCGAGCGCGGCGTGCACCGTCTTGATCGCGGCGTCGTCGCCGACCTGCGAGCCGTGGGTCACCCAGTTGCCGAGGGTGATCTCCGAGACCTTGAATCCACTGTTGCCGAGATAGCGATAACCGACCATGGGTCAACGCTATCGGCGGCCACCGACATCGAGGGCCGGACCGCGACCTTCCCGGCCGAGCTCCCGTCCGCCACCGACCTCGCGGCCGGACCGCGACCTTCCCACGCAAGGTCGCGCCAGCACCGACCGCGCGGCCGGACCTCCCGTGCCGGGGGCGCGGTCGACCGGGGGCGGAGAATGGTCCGCCCCCGGTCCCCCGTTCAGTGCCGGGCGACGTACGGGACGGGCTCGGGCAGCTTCGCCTCCTCGCGCACACGGCGCGCGAGACGCTCGATCGACGACAGAGCGGCCACGACATCGGCCGCACGCACCTCGAAGGGCATCGAGTGGATCGTCTCGCCCGGGACCGTCGCGAGATCGGCCACTTGCGTGAGCTCCGGCGAGTCGGCCTTCAGCCCGATCTCGGTGAGGGTCGTGGGAAGCCCCACGCGCGTGGTGAACTCGATGAAGTCCCGGATGTCGGCGGTCGGCGCCCCCTCGAGGATCAGCTGGGCGACCGAGCCGATGTTCACCTTCTGTCCGTGCGCGAGTCCGTGCGTCTGGGGAGCCGCGGTCAGACCGTTGTGAATGGCGTGCGCCGCAGCCAGACCGCCGGACTCGAATCCCAGCCCCGACAGCAGCGTGTTGGCCTCGATGACGCGCTCGACGGCGGGGGTGACCACGTGGTCTCGCACCGCGTCCAGAGCCGGGAGCGCGTTCTCCCACAGCACGTCCCAGCTGAGACGGGCCAGGGCCGTCCCGGTCTCGGTCGGCAAGCCGCCGGCCATGGTCTTTGAGGACGAGCGCGAGGTGGCGCGGGCCTCCAGCCACGTCGCGAGGGCGTCACCGACTCCGGCGGCGAGGAAGGCGGCTGGCGCATTGGCGACCAGCTGGGAGTCGACGAGCACCAGATCGGGATTGCGCGGGAAGAAGCGGTACTCCTCGAACGCGCCGTCCTCGGTGTAGACGACCGCGAGCGCGGAGGTCGGCGCGTCGGTGGATGCCACGGACGGCACCGTCACCCAGCGGATGCCGGCGAGGTACCCCGACGCCTTGACCGCGTCGATGGTGCTGCCTCCGCCGATCGCAACGACGACGTCGGCTCCGGACTCGCCGATGACGCCCACGAGCCGGTCGATCTCGCCCGAGCTGGGGATGCCGTTGAACTTCTCGCGGTGGACGGGCAGACCGGCTGCCGCGAGCGAGGACTCGACGTCGTGCCCGACGAAGCCCCACACGACGTCGTCGGCGACGAGGAGGGGAGTGGACCCGATCGGGGCGAGGAACTCGCCCAGGCGGGTGATGGCGCCGGGGCCCTGGACGTAACGTCCGGGGCTGATCACGGTCCGGATGGGAAGGTCGTGCGACATGTCGTGCTCCTGTGTTCTTTCGGGTGGGTTCACGGGATGAGGATGGCGCGGCCCCGGACGCGACCGGCGTCGAGGTCGTCGATGGCGCTCTGGAAGTCGTCGAGGGCGTACGTGACCGTGTGCAGCGTCACGAGGCCCCGAGCGGCGAGTTCCATGAGTTCGGTGAGATCGGTGTAGCTGCCGACGAGGTTGCCGATCAGGTTGATCTCGGTCGAGATGATGTCGATCGTGGGCACGTCGATGTTCTCTCCGTAGCCGACGACGTAGAAGTCGCCGGCGCGGCGCAGCATGCGGATGCCCTCCGCGGTCGACCCGCCCTCGCCGACGAAGTCGATGACGGCGCGGGCACCCTGCCCGCCGGTGAGCTCGAGCACGCGATCGACGTGGGAGCCGTCCGCGGATGCCACGACCGTGTGATCCGCCCCCAGCGACGTCGCGAGTTCCAGGGCGGCGGGGTTGCGGTCGACCACGATGAGCGTCGACGCGGTGAGCGCTGTGAGCACCTGGATGCCGATGTGCCCGAGCCCTCCCGCACCGATGACGACGCACTGGTCGGCGGGACGGAGCGTCCGCGCCGCCTTCGCGGCGGCGTGATACGCGGTCAGACCCGCGTCGGCGAGAGCGGCGACGTCGGCGGGCTCGAGGCTGTCCGAGATGCGCACGACGCTGCGCGCGCTCGTCTTGAGGTACTCGGCGTACCCGCCGTGCGTGTCGATCCCGGGGAACTGGCTGTTCTCGCAGTGCACGTCGTCGCCCGCACGGCACGCCCGGCACAGTCCGCACGTGATCAGCGGGTGCACGATGACCTTGTCGCCGACCTGCACGTTCGTGACGGCGGTGCCGATGGCATCCACCCATCCGGCGTTCTCGTGCCCGATCGTGTACGGCAGCGCCACGCCCGACTTCTCCGACCACTGCCCCTCGAGGATGTGCAGATCGGTGCGGCAGACGCCCGCGCCGCCGATGCGCACGATCACATCGAACGGGCCGGTGATCTCGGGGACGGGCAGTTCCGTGAGCTGCAGATTCTGGTGGTAGTCGACGACCTGGACGGCTCTCATGGTGGTCATGCGACGCTCTTTCGTGTGGCACGGACGAGGGAGGAGACGGGAAAGAAGTTCTCGGCGGGGCGGGCGGACTGGTCGCCCTCCGCGCCGGGATAGCGGGTGGCCAGCAGCCCCCGGCAGAAGTGGGCGTTGCCGTCGATCGAGATCCGGGTCGATCGAGCGCGGCGGAGTGCGAGAGCGGCGGAGGCCGGCGCACACGGCACGCCGCGCTCGTCGACCAGGACGACGGCGGCGCCGTCCAGACTCAGCCCGATGCCCGCGCGATGCCGCAGCAACGCCGCCTTCGCGGCGTCGTCGGGCAGGTCGTCGAGCACGACGGCGGCCACGCCGTGCTCGTCGATGTCGTCGCGCGCGCGCAGCAGCGCGGTGAGGGCGCGCTCCATGGCCGCGGTGTGCGCTTTGCGCTGGAACGTCGCGCGCAACTCGTCGAGGTCGCTCTCGGCCTCGTGCCGGAAGGTGCCCCGGTAGCCGGCATCCGCCGCGAGTCCGCGATTGATGATCTCGGAGTCGTGGTGGTCGTCGATCTCGACCACGACGTGCCCGGCGTGCGGAAGCGCGGTGAGCGCGTCCTTGGCATCCGAGGCCATCAGGTAGGCGAAGTTCGGCGCGCAGAAAGAGGTCGGCAGACGCAAGTGCACCTCGACGCGATCGTCGACGATGCGCACCGAGCGCACGAATCCGAGGTCGGTGATCGCCTCGTCGAGTTCGGGATCGACGACGGTACCGAGGGCGTCCCGCACGTCCGCCTCGCTGAGGAGCGGACGGTCCACGACGGCGCTCATCACACGGCCGCCAGGTCGGCCCGCTCCGGCTGACGCGGCCCGGTCTCGGTCTCGTCGGCGTCGGGCAGCTGCAGCTCGGCGGGGACGGGGATGCCGTACATCTTCGCCGCGTTCAGTCCGAGGATCTTCCGCTTCTGGTCCATCGTGAGCGGGGCGTACTCGGTCATGTCCTCGGGGATCTGGAAGTCGACGAACGCCTCGATCAGCCACCGCGGCGTCCACAGGGCGTAGTCGCTGGAGAACTGGATGCGGTCCTCGCCGATCCAGTAGATGAGCTCGCCGATGATCTGCGCGAAGTAGCGCGGCCGCGTGTGGATGAACGGCATCGCCACGGCGAGGCCGCCGTGCACGTTGGGTTCCTGGGTGCCGATCCAGCAGAAGTCCTCCAGTCGCGGCAGCCCGACGTGCTCGACGATGAAGTTCAGGTCGGGGAAGTCGGTGGCGACGTGATCGATGTCGGCGACGTCGAAGGCATCCCGGTCCAGGGGACGGATCGTGGGCCCCTTGTGCACGTGGATGTTCCGGATGCCGAGTTCTCGGCACGCCTCGAAGTAGCGGTACGCCCAGGGGTCGTCGAGCTTCCACCCGCGGGACTCGCCGTGCCATTCGGCGGTGTAGAGCTTCACGCCCTGCAGGCCGAAACGCTCCGCGTCGGCGCGCAAGCGGTCGAGCCCCGCCTCGCCGTACCGCGGATCGAAATTGTGGTTGTAGGTCAGCTTCCCGGGGTTCGCCTGCGTCAGCGCCCACGCCTCCTCGGTCTGCCCGAACCCGTTCCGGTAGAACTCGCTCAGACGAGCCGGTTGGAAGATGGCGTGATCGACGTACCCGTCGGTGAAGAGGTCCTTCATGAACCTCTCGCCGCCCTGGTAGAGGTACTCCTCGTACGTCCACTTCTCCGCATCCGGAGAGAGGTTCGCGTGATAGTCGTAGAAGCAGTCGATGAACTGCTTGCCGTGGATGTTGCGCTGATTCTCGGGTCGCGCATCCCACAACGCCACATGGGCGTCGACGATGAAAAAGCTCTCGCCGTCCTTCTGATACATGACTGCTCCTTTGCTTCATGCTCCGGACCCTCGGTCCTTGCGGCCACGGTAGAACGTTCGGCACACGGCGCCCCCGGGCGGCCGTCTCAATTTGAGACGGCTGTCGATGACTTCCTCCGCGCGCCGTTCTAAACTCGTGGCACCCGGATCACTGCAAAGGCGCAGATGAACATCAACCCCTTGCCCTCACGCGCTCGGGTGCACTCGGCACCGCCCGCGAGCGTCCCGCCGCGCCTGCTGGCATCCTGGCGCCGCAGTGAGAACTACGGCGTTCCCCTCGACGGCGTGCAGCCGGTGTTCACCGGCACCGCCGACGACGGGTCGCTGTTCACGGAGTGCGGACGCGACGTGCTCTCCGACCTGCGTTCGACCCTCGACGGCGAACCGGTCAGTCTCATGCTGACCGACGCGGAGGGTGTGGTGCTGGAACGCCAGAGCGGCGACAAAGACCTGATCAAGGCCTTGGATCACGTCAACCTCGCGCCCGGTTTCTCGTACTCCGAGCGCGAGGCGGGCACCAACGGACTCGGCCTCGCGCTCGCCGACCGGATGCCGTCCCTCGTCCGGGCCGACGATCACTACTCGCTGAGCCTGCAGGGCTACACGTGTGCGGCAGCCCCCATCTTCGACCCCGCCACCGGCCGGTTGGAAGGCGCGATCAACCTCACGACGTGGTCGGATGCGCGATCGGGACTGCTGCTGGCGCTGGCGCAGACCGCGGCGACGGCGACCGCGAACCTCATGCTCGCGCGCTCGCAGGGCCAGCGGCCCCGGCCCGCCGCCCGGGGGCAGGTATTCCGCATCGAGGCCTTGCGGCGGTCGCCGGGCGACGAGGGTGCCCCGACGCTGTCGCCGGCGTGGGAGGACGCGCTCGCACAGGCCCTCGCCGCGATGCGCCCCGGTCGCATCGTCGCGGCGGTCGGAGAACGCGGGAGCGGCCGCGCCACGCTGCTGGCCCAGGCCGAGCGCCACGCCGATCCGCGCGGTCACCTGCTCGCCGTGCGCGCCCCGGTCCCCGACGAAGCGCTCTCCTGGCTCTCACTGTGGACGCCCGAGCTGCGCCACGCCCGCACCGGCTTCGTGATCTGCGACACCGACGACCTGCCCGCGGCGGCGGCCGAACGCCTCGCCGCCTCGCTGTCGACCGCGCGAGACACCGTCGCGGGCACGTACGGCGTGACGGCGGAGAGCTTCGACGCGCTCCCGGCTGCCCTCGTCCCGCTCATCGACGCGATCGTGCAGGTCCCGCCGCTGCGAGAGCGCACCGGCGACATCCTTCCGCTCGCCGACCACCTCGCCCGGCGTTTCCGGGGCCGGCCGGTCCGTCTGACCCCCGGTGCCGCCCGAGCACTGACCGACTACGCCTGGCCGGGCAACGTCGCCGAGCTCGCGACCGTCATCCGGGATGCCGCGTCACGCACCGACGAGATCGACGTCCGCCATCTGCCCTCGACGCTGCTCGCCCGCGCCGAGCACCTGCCACCCATCCGGGCCTTCGAACGCGACGAGATGGTGCGTGTGCTCACCCGCCCCGGCATGACCGTCGAGCAAGCCGGCCGGGAGCTGGGGATGAGCCGCGCCACCGTGTACCGCAAGCTCGCGCTCTACGGCATCCGCCTGTCGTAGCGGTCTCGCGTCAGGCGACCGGTGTCGCGGCGGCCGCGGCCTCGTCGTCTTCGGTCGCGACGAGCTGCCCGCACGCCCCGTCGATCTCTTTGCCGCGGGTGTCGCGGAGGGTCGTCGGGATGCCGGCGTCGTTCAGCCGTCGCACGAACTCGTTCTGCACCGGCACGTCGGAGGCCGTCCAGATCGAGCCCGGCGTGGGGTTCAGCGGGATGGGGTTCACGTGCACCCAGCCGCGACCGCGGGCGTTGAGCTTCTCGGCCAGCAGGTCGGCGCGCCAGGCGTGGTCGTTCATGTCCTTGATCAGGGCATACTCGATCGAGACACGGCGTCCGGTCTTGTCGAAGTAGGCGCGGGCGGCATCCAGGGCCTCGTCGACCTTCCAGCGGGAGTTCACCGGGATGAGCTCGTCGCGCAGGTGATCGTCGGGCGCGTGCAGCGAGAGGGCGAAGGTCACCGGGATGTCTTCGTCGGCGAGCTTCTTGATCGCCGGGACGAGCCCCACGGTCGACACCGTGATGCCGCGCGCGCTCATACCCAGACCGTGCTCCTTGTCGACCATGACCCGCACGGCCTGCATGACGCGGGCGTAGTTCGCCAGCGGCTCGCCCATGCCCATGAAGACGATGTTCGACACGCGGTCGAGCGAGTGGTCGTCGCTCTTCTTGCCGCCGAGGCCGCCCTCGGCGATGAGGCGGTTGGCGCGCACGATCTGCTCGATGATCTCGGCCGCCGACATGTTGCGGGTGAGCCCGGCCTGCCCGGTCGCGCAGAAGGGGCAGTTCATGCCGCACCCGGCCTGGCTCGACACGCACAGGGTGATGCGGCCCGGGTAGCGCATGAGCACCGACTCGACGAGCGCGCCGTCGTGCAGCTTCCAGAGGAACTTGATCGTGTCGCCGCGGTCGGTCTCGAGGCGCCGCACCTCGGTCAGCAGCGGCGGCAGCATCCCGGCGACGAGCTCGTCACGACCGGATGCCGGCAGGTCGGTCATCGCGGCCGCGTCGGAGGTGTAGTGGGTGAAATAGTGCTTCTCGAGCTGCTTCGCGCGGAAGCCGGGGAGCCCGAGCTCCTTCACCTTCGCGACGCGCTCGTCGGCCGTGAGGTCGGCGAGGTGGACCGGGGGCTTGCCGCGCTTAGGGCTGGCGAACTGCAGCAACGGGCGGCCGGTCTCGTCCTTCGCCTGCTGCCAGCCTTCGGTCTTCGGGCGCACCTGACGGATGCCGGTGTCGGCCGGGGCCCCCGCGGGACGCACCTGCCGGGGCTTGGTCTCGCGCACGGGGGTCTGATCGGTCATGCCTTCCAGGGTACCGGCGAGCACCTGCACCCCGGCTGGGCGCCTTATCTCGCGTGAGGGGTCAAAATCTGTCGCCTGGGAGCCCCCTCGGCGACAGATCCTGACCTCTCACGCGACGAGGACGCGCCGGTACGGTTGCTGGGGAGCGGCCTGCCTGCCGCCTCAAGACCCGACCGCCATGGCCCGGCGGCCGACCCACGGAGTGCACATGACCCGCATCGCCTTCCTCGACGTCGACGGCACGATCCTCGAGCACGGCTCGTTGATCGCCCCGTCCACCGTGACCGCCATCCGCCAGGCGCGCGCGAACGGCCACCTCGTGTGGCTGTGCACCGGCCGCGCCGAGGGCGACATCCACCCCGACGTGAAGGCGATCGGCTTCGACGGCGCCATCAGCAACGGCGGCGCCTACGCCACGCGCGACGGCGAGATGGTGGTCGCGCACCCGATGCCGCGAGCCGACGTGGCCGCGATCGAGGAGTACTTCCAGGCCCACGGCATCCACTACTTCCTCCAGACGCACGACGCGGTCTTCGCCTCGCCGGGCGTCGAGCCCGTGATTCGCGAGTACGTGCGCGCGCGGCTGGCCGAACGTGCCGCGGAGCTGGCCGCGCAGGGCGTCGACGCCCCCGCCACGACGTCGATCCCGCGTGCGCGTCCCCTGGCCGAGATCGACCGCGATCGCGTGGCCAAGGCCGTGTTCATCAGCCCCGCTGTCGACACCGTCGCGCACGGCGCGCAGGAGCTGGGCGAGAGGTTCCACGTCATCCCGGGCTCGATCCCGCTGCCCGGCGGATCCAATGGCGAGATCGGTCTCACGGGTGTCACCAAGGGCTCGGCGATCCTCGAGGTGCTCGAGCTCCTCGGCCTGGACGCAGCGGATGCCATCGGCATCGGCGACAGCTGGAACGACGTCGAGATGTTCGAGGTCGTCGGCACGCCCGTCGCGATGGGCAACGCGGAACCGGAGCTGCAGGCCCTCGCCGGTCGCGTGACGACGGCGGTGCTCGACGACGGGGTGCACAACGCTTTCGCGGAGCTGGGGCTGCTCTGAGGTCGGCGCCGCCCCACCGATAAACGCTCTGGCGAGTGAGACACGCCTCCGCGCGGCGTTTCCCACTCGGCAGAGCGTTTATCGACCCGGGGGCGTCAGTCCAGGAAGATGTCGGGGTACAGCGCGGCGTCGGGGGTGCCGGGGACCGCGGCGTAGCCGGAGAAGTCGGTCACACCCGCGGCCTCCAGCACGTCCTCGACGATCAGCGTCTGCCCGGTCAGCTCGCGCGCGGGCGCGGTCAGCACCTCGTACGCGGCGTCGGCGTAGATCTCCGGCGTGCGGGAGACGGCCATGAGCCGGTCGCCGCCGATGACGTTCTGCACGGCCGCCGTCGCGATCGTCGTCCGGGGCCACAGGGTGTTGGCCGCGATCCCGGCGTCCGCGAACTCCGCAGCCAGGCCGAGGGTCGCCATCGTCATGCCGAACTTCGCCAGGCTGTAGCCGGTGTGCGCGCCGAGCCACTTCGGCGTGACGTTCAGGGGCGGCGACAGCGACAGGATGTGCGGATTCGCGGCATCCTTCAGCATCGGGATCGCCGCCCGCGACAGCAGAAACGTCCCGCGGACGTTCACGTCCTGCATGAGGTCGTACTTCTTCGTCGCGAGGTCGAGCGAGCCCGACAGGTCGATGACGCTGGCGTTGTTGACGAC
>NZ_CAKKMM010000130.1:0-10203 GCF_918698205.1 Microbacterium sp. Bi128
GGTCATGCCACCGGGCCCGCACCAGCATGGCAGCCTGGCCGGAGTCCGTGGTCTTCAGATCTCCCGGACGGACCGACTTGCCGGGACCGTAGGTGGTTGCCGGCAGGCCGTGGAGGTCCTCCGGGCGGGCATGGCGGCCGCCCCAGATACCGGGGGCCGGCGCGGCCCAGGAGGTGTAGCTCTTCCGGGCGGTGACCAGCGTCAGCGCAAAACGGGTATCGACGTGCACCAGCGCTGCCCACGGCACCTCAATCGAGCGGAACGGATTCTCCAGGGTGACGCCGGCATCGTGGACTACAACGGACGGCATCCAGAACAGTTGCCAGCCCATGAAGGCAATGAAGGCCAGCGGGGCGATGCCGCCCAGCGCCCCCGGACCGGCCATGACGACCGTGACCACGACACCGAACGCGGCCACCGCCCAGGACAGCAACGCGAACCACTTGTTGGTTCGTGCTTTGAAGACTTCAACATTTCCGGCGTGCGGCGTAGAGCTCATGCCCCCAATAATTCAGTATTCCGAGCCGCAGCACTAATCCCCGGTGCACCGGCGGCCCGGGCGGAAGGATAGCCCATCATGACTGACTTCATCACCCTCGATCCGCCGGCGTCACCTGTGCCTGGCAAAGGCGAACCTGTCCTGGAGGTCCGGGATCTCAGCGTGGATTTCGGCGTGGACAAGAAATGGGTCCCGGCAGCGATCGGCCTGAACTACGAGGTCCGGGCCGGCGAAGTGCTCGCCATCGTGGGGGAGTCCGGCTCCGGAAAGAGTGCCAGTTCGATGGCGCTGCTGGGCCTGCTGCCGAGTAACAGCCGTGTGACAGGAAGTGTCAAGCTTGCCGGCCGTGAGCTGCTGGGGAGCAATGAGGCCAATATCCGCGCGGTGCGCGGCAAGGACGTCGCGGTGATCTTCCAGGAGCCGATGACGGCCCTGAACCCGGTGTACACCGTGGGGTCGCAGATCGTCGAAACTGTGCGTCTGCACAATGAAGTTTCCCCGGAAGAAGCCCGGCTCCGGGCCCTGCGCATGCTGGAACTTGTCGAACTGCCCGATCCGGAGAAGGCCTTCCGGTCTTACCCGCACCAGCTTTCCGGCGGCCAGCGCCAGCGCGCCATGATCGCGCAGTCGCTCTCCTGCGACCCGAAGCTGCTCATTGCCGATGAGCCGACCACGGCCCTCGACGTGACCGTCCAGGCCGAAATCCTTGACCTCATGCGCAACCTGCGGAACAAACTGGACAGCGCCATTGTGCTCATCACCCACGACATGGGAGTGGTGGCCGACCTCGCCGACCGGATCGCCGTCATGCGCAAGGGCCTGATCGTGGAGACGGGCACGGCAGCGCAGATCTTCCACAACCCGCAGCACGAGTACACCAAGGCGCTGCTGGCTGCGGTCCCACACCTGGGCCAGGGCGGCGCGGATTCCACGGCGGACGTGGACGTCACCGCCGCCCTCGCCGCCGCGACCCACGTCGAGATCCTCTCCATTCCTGAAGACGAGCTGATCCGGCGCGAGCGCGAAAACGCCGCCGCCCTGGCCGCGGCCGAAGCGGCCAAGCCGAAGGGCGAGCCGGTCCTGGAGCTCACCGATGTCGCCATCGAGTACCCGAAGCAGGGCCGGGTGCCGGCGTTCCGTGCCGTGGAAGGGGCCAACCTGGTCATCTATCCCGGACAGGTGGTCGGTCTCGTCGGCGAGTCCGGCTCCGGAAAGACCACCATCGGCCGGGCCGCCGTCGGCCTGCTGCCGGTGGCGGCAGGCACCATGCGGGTAGTCGGGCAGGATATTTCCGCCGCCAAGAGGAACGGCCGGCAGCTCCACGAGATGCGCCGGCACGTCGGCATGGTGTTCCAGGATCCGTCGTCGTCCCTGAACCCCCGGCTGCCCATCGGGGAAAGCATCGGGGAGCCGATGTTCCTGGCACGGGCCGCGAAGGGCGCCGACCTGCAGCGGCGGATTGAGGCGCTGCTGGACCAGGTCGAGCTGCCGCGCGACTACCGCAACCGCTACCCGCACGAGCTCTCCGGCGGCCAGAAGCAGCGCGTGGGGATCGCGCGGGCCCTCTCGCTCAAGCCCAAGCTGATGGTCGCCGACGAGCCCACCTCCGCCCTCGACGTCTCAGTCCAGGCCAAGGTGCTCGATCTGTTCCAGAACCTGCAGAAGGAACTGGGGTTCGCCTGCCTCTTCGTCACCCATGACCTCGCGGTGGTGGACGTGCTCGCGGACCGGATCTGTGTCATGCAGCGCGGCAGGATCGTGGAGCAGGGGACCCGCGACCAGATCCTCCGCAATCCCCAGGAGCCCTACACCCAGCGGCTTTTGGCGGCGGTTCCGCTGCCGGATCCGGACAAGCAGCGCGAGCGCCGCGAACTGCGCGCGCAGCTGCTGTCAGGGGCCAGCTGAGGCTTGCCTGGAGGGGGTCGGAACAGGGGCGAAAACCGGCAGATTCCAGTTAAGGGCGAGTAACCCAGGTCACACCGCGGGCGAATACTACCAGCCGGTAGCGTGTGACTTGAAATACACTCCGCTTGACGTTACTCGTCATGAGATTGTCGGATCACGGTTTGGCAACAGAGTTCCAACATTTGGACGGTTTAGGGCTAGGCTACTTCCATATGTAGGCCACGTCACAGGGGATACCCCTGTGCCTGCTTACGGGGAAGCATAAGTTTTTCCCTCACGAACTCCCACAACTCATAGGAGGCGGAATGCGTTTTTCGCGCACTTCCAAAGCACTGGGCATGGTGGCTATCGCCGCCCTCGCCCTGACCGGATGCGGTGCCAGCGGCTCCGCAACCGGTAGCGGCAGTACCGGCGGCGACACCAGCAAAGTGATCCTCGCCGACGGCTCGGAACCCCAGCGTCCCCTCATGCCCGCCGACACCAACGAAGTCGGCGGTGGCAAGGTCATCGACATGATCTTCGCGGGTCTGGTCAGCTACGACCCCAGCGGCAAGCCGGTCAACGAACTCGCCGAGTCCATCGAGGGCAAGGACGGCCAGCACTTCACCATCAAGGTCAAGAAGGACCAGAAGTTCACGAACGGCGAGGCCATCACGGCCAAGTCCTTCGTCGATTCCTGGAACTTCGGCGCCGCAGCCAAGAACGCCCAGCTCAGCGGTGGCTTCTTCGAAAGCATCAAGGGCTACGACGAAGCCAGCGCAGAGGGCTCCACGGTTGAGACCATGTCCGGCCTGAAGGTCGTTGACGACCAGACGTTCACCGTCGAACTGAAGCAGCCGGAATCTGACTGGCCGCTTCGCCTTGGCTACACCGCGTTTGTTCCGGTTCCCTCCGGTGCCCTGAAGGACCCGAAGGGCTTCGGCGAGAAGCCGGTCGGCAACGGCCCGTACAAGCTCGCGGACGGCGGCTGGCAGCACAACGTGCAGATCCAGCTCGTTCCGAACCCGGACTACAACGGCCCGCGCAAGGCCAAGAACGCCGGCGTGACGTTCAAGATCTACCAGAACGACGACTCGGCGTACCAGGACCTGATGTCCAACAACCTGGACATCCTGCAGACCATCCCGACCAGCGCGCTGAAGAACTTCAAGTCTGACCTCGGCGACCGCACCATCAACAAGCCGTACGCCGGCAACCAGACCATCGCCATCCCGGAATACCTGCCGGAATGGAGCGGCGACGCCGGCAAGCTCCGCCGCCAGGCGATCTCCATGGCGATCAACCGCGAAGAGATCACCAAGGTGATCTTCAACGGTGCACGTCAGCCCGCCAAGGACTTCACGGCACCCGTGCTTGACGGCTACAGCGACTCGATCGCCGGAGCCGAGAACCTGACTTTCAACGCCGACAAGGCCAAGGAAGCCTGGGCCAAGGCTGACGCCATCCAGAAGTGGGACGCGAACAAGACGTTCACCATTGCCTACAACGCCGACAAGGGCGGACACAAGGCCTGGGTTGAGGCAGTAGTCAACCAGCTCAAGAACACGCTCGGCATCAAGGTTGAAGGCAAGCCGTACGCCACCTTCAAGGAAGCCCGCAACGACGCCACCGCCAAGACCCTCACCGGCTCCATCCGTGCCGGCTGGCAGGCAGACTACCCGTCCCTGTACAACTTCCTCGGCCCGATCTACAAGACCGGTGCCGGCTCCAACGACGCCAGCTACGCCAACCCGACGTTCGACAAGGCCATCTCCGACGGCCTGAACGCCGCGTCGGTCAGCGACGGCAACAAGGCCATGAACAAGGCCCAGGAGATTCTCCTGACGGACCTGCCGGCCATCCCCCTGTGGTACCAGGTTGCCCAGGGCGGCTGGAGCGACAAGGTCACCAACGTCGACTACGGCTGGGACGGCGTCCCGCTGTACTACAACGTAACCGGTAAGTAACAACAAAACGACGGCGGGGGCCGCCCATACTGGGGCCTCCGCCGTCGTCGTGCTTCCCCTCCATTTATTTTCTTGATGCCCGGCTCTTTCGGGCGAACTTTTCGCAGCCCTGCCGCCGTGAGCAAACCGGCGCCGGCCTGCATCCATAGTGAAAAGGTTCTTTGATGAACAACTCCGCCGCATCCCTGGACAGGATGCCTGCCAACGAGGGTGTGACTCGCTGATGTCGACATACATCCTCAAGCGTTTCCTGCAACTGATTCCCGTCTTCCTGGGCGCAACACTGCTGGTCTATTTCCTGGTCTTCAGCCTGCCCGGTGACCCCATCGTGGCCCTGTTCGGCGACAAGCCGGTGAACGAGGCGGTCGCAGCCAAGCTGCGCATGCAGTACCACCTTGACCAGCCGTTCTGGATGCAATACCTGCTTTACCTCAAGAGCATCTTCACGTTCGACCTCGGCCAGGACTTCTCCGGACGCCCCATCGCCGCCGTGCTCGGCGAGGTCTTCCCCGTCACGGCGCGGCTGGCCATCATGGCGCTGATCTTCGAGGCCTTTTTCGGCATCATCTTCGGCCTCATCGCCGGCCTGCGCAAGGGCAAGCTCTTTGACGCCACGGTTCTGATCTTTTCGCTGATCGTAATCGGCATCCCGATCTTCGTCCTCGGCTTCCTGCTGCAGTTCACCATCGGAGTTCAGCTCGGCTGGGCCAAACCGACCGTCAGCTCTGCGGCGACCATCCCGGACCTCATCCTGCCGGCGATCGTGCTGGGACTGGGATCGTTCGCCTACGTCCTGCGCCTGACCCGCACGTCCGTCATCGAAAACATGAACGCCGACTATGTGCGCACCGCCACCGCCAAGGGCCTCTCCCGGTTCCAGGTGGTCCGCGTCCACATCCTGCGCAACTCCCTGATTCCCGTCATTACCTTCCTGGGCGCCGACCTCGGTGCCTTGATGGGCGGGGCAATCGTCACGGAAGGAATCTTCAACGTTCCGGGCGTAGGCAACCGGCTCTACCGGGCCGTGCTGTCCGGCGAAGGGCCCACGGTGGTCTCGATCGTCACCGTCCTGGTGCTGATCTACTGCCTCTCCAACCTGCTCGTTGACCTGCTTTACGGCTGGCTTGACCCGAGGATCCGTTATGACTCCTGATAACACCACCACCACCGCACGGCACGCCGATTCGCGCCGCCCGGCCCGCCGGACCGTGCACTTCGTGGCCGATGTCTCCGAGACTCCGCTCCAGGTAACGGACCGGGTCAAGGACGAAGCCGCACCGCTAAGCCTGTGGGGTGAGGCCTGGAAGAACTTGCGCAAGCAGCCGCTCTTCATCATCTCCGTGTTCCTGATCCTCGTGGTCGTGGCGGTGTCGCTCTTCCCGGGGCTCTTCTCGCCGATCGACCCGACCTCGGAGGCCTGTCAGCTGGCCAACTCCGACGCCGGCCCCGCCGCGGGCCACCCGCTGGGCTTCACCCAGTTGGGCTGCGACGTCTATGCCCGTGTCATCTTCGGTACGCGGTCCTCGGTGACCGTGGGCCTGTTGACCACCATCGGCGTGCTGCTGATCGGTGGCATCATGGGTGCCGTCGCCGGCTATTACGGCGGCTGGATCGACTCGGTTCTGGCCCGCATCAATGACATCTTCTTCGCCCTTCCCTTGATCCTGGGCGCGATCGTGCTGATGCAGCTGCCGATGTTCCGGGCTAACAAGACCGTGTGGACGCTGGTGCTCATCCTGATCATCTTCGGCTGGCCGCAGATTGCCCGCATCACCCGCGGCGCCGTCGTTGAGGTCCGGAACGCCGACTTCGTCACGGCCGCCCGGTCGCTGGGCGTCTCGAAGTTCGGCGCCCTCATGCGCCACGTCCTGCCGAACTCGCTGGCTCCGATCATCGTCGTGGCCACCATCTCCCTGGGAACGTTCATCGTGGCCGAGTCCACCCTGTCCTTCCTCGGCATCGGGCTGCCGGCCAGCGTCATGTCCTGGGGCAATGACATCGACGCGGCGAAGGCTTCCCTCCGGTCCAACCCGATGCCACTGATCTACCCGGCCATCGCGCTGTCCATCACCGTCCTGAGCTTCATCATGCTGGGCGATGCCCTGCGTGATGCCCTCGATCCCAAAGCCCGCAAGCGATGAAAGGGGACACTATGAGCGCCTCTGTTGACTTCCAGGAAGCTGAGTACGCCACTGAGCGCCCGCTGCTTGGAATCAAGGACCTGGCCATCGGGTTCACCACCAGCAACGGCGAGGTCAACGCCGTCCGCAACGCCCACCTCACCGTCATGCCGGGCGAAACCGTCGCGATTGTGGGCGAGTCGGGCTCCGGCAAGTCCACCACCGCGCTGGCTGCTATCGGCCTGCTCCCGGGCAACGGGCGGGTCGCGGCAGGCCAGATCCTGTTCGATGGCGAGGACATCTCCAACGCCAGCGAAAAGCGGATGATCGAACTGCGCGGCAACAGCATCGGAATGGTCCCGCAGGACCCGATGTCCAACCTGAACCCGGTGTGGAAGATCGGCGACCAGGTCCGCGAGACGCTGAAGGCCAACGGACTCCCGAGCGGCCCCGACGACGTCGCCAAGGTCCTTTCCCAGGCCGGGCTGCCCGACGCCGGAAGCCGCGCCAAGCAGTACCCCCACGAGTTCTCCGGCGGCATGCGCCAGCGCGCGCTGATCGCGATCGGGCTCGCCTGCCAGCCGCGCCTGCTCATCGCGGACGAGCCGACCTCGGCGCTCGACGTGACCGTGCAGCGCCAGATCCTCGATCACCTGGACAAGATGACCACGGAACTGGGCACCGCGGTGCTGCTGATCACGCACGACCTCGGCCTCGCCGCCGAGCGTGCCGATCAGGTGGTGGTCATGTACCGCGGCCAGGTTGTCGAATCCGGACCCTCGCTGGAGCTGCTGCAAAACCCGCAGCACCCGTACACCCAGCGGCTGGTCGCCTCGGCGCCGTCGCTGGCGTCCCGGCGCATCCAGGCGGCCAAGGAACTCGGTGTGGAAACCGACGACATGCTCGCCCCGAGCGAGACCGGCGTGGTTGAGCCGGCCAAGTCCGACGACGTCCTGCAGATCCAGAACCTCAGGAAGGTCTTCAAGCTGCGTTCTGGCCTGGGCAAGTCCACGGACTTCACCGCCGTCGACGACATCTCCTTCAACGTCAAGCGGGGAACCACGACGGCGATCGTGGGGGAGTCGGGTTCCGGCAAGTCCACGGTGGCGCAGATGGTCCTGAACCTCCTGACGCCGACCTCCGGCAAGATCATCTTCGACGGCGTGGACACCTCCACGCTGAACAGCAAGGAGCTCTTCGCCTTCAGGCGCCGGGTACAGCCGATCTTCCAGGACCCGTACGGTTCCCTGGACCCGATGTACAACATCTTCCGGACCATCGAGGAACCGCTGCGGACCCACAAGATCGGGGACAAGGCCAGCCGCGAGAAGAAGGTCCGGGAACTGCTGGACCAGGTGGCGCTGCCGCAGTCCACCATGCAGCGGTACCCCAACGAGCTCTCCGGCGGCCAGCGCCAGCGGGTCGCGATCGCCCGCGCCCTGGCCCTGGACCCCGAAGTGATCATCTGCGACGAGGCCGTCTCGGCACTGGATGTGCTGGTGCAGGCGCAGGTGCTGAACCTGCTCGCCGAACTGCAGTCCCGGCTCGGCCTGACCTACCTGTTCATCACCCACGACCTCGCGGTGGTCCGGCAGATCGCCGACCGCGTGTGCGTCATGGAGAAGGGCAAGCTGGTGGAAACAGGCTCGACGGACGACGTCTTCGAGTCGCCGCAGCAGGACTACACCCGGGCGCTGCTCAACGCCATCCCCGGCGCCGGCCTCATGCTGCCGCCGGAAATGGACGTGGCCTGAGCGGCCGCTTCCTGAGGGCTTGAAGAAGTCCGCCGCCAGCAGCGCTTAGCGGCTGGCAGTACAGGAGCCGGTGTCCTCCCTTCGGGGCGGACACCGGCTCCTTTGTTGTGCTGTGGCCCGTGCGCCGGCGGTGCCTGCGCCGGTGGCGCGTCCGCTGGCGGTGCCTGCGCCGGTGGGACAAGCCTGCGTTAGTGGGATAAGCCGGCGAGCATGCCGGGGTCGGCGTAGTCAAACCCCAGGGACTGCAGCCGCTGGCCGAAAACGGCGCCCAGGGCCGCGTGGCCCTGCCGGTTCAGGTGGACCCGGTCCGCCATCGAGCCCGTCAGGTTGTACCGGGTGAGCCAATCGCCTGCGCTGACGAACGACAGCCCGTGATGGTCCGCCACCCGCCCCAAAAGCGCGTCCACATCGCTCCGGCGTCCTCCGCCGTAGTGGGCGCCGCGCCCGAGTGTGCCGACCATGAGTATCCGGGCAGCGGGGTAACGCTGCTGGATGCTGGCGATCAGCCGTTCCGCGTTGGAGACGATCTGCGCGTCGGAGGCGCCGCGTGCGGCATCGTTCCCGCCGCCTTCGATCACCACGAGGGGAGGAGCGCCGTACGGGAGTTTCCAGTCGCCGCGCTGAAGCGCGTCGATGTAGTTGCCGGTCTTGCCGTTGGACGCCACGAAACCGGTGCCGCCCCGGCCACAGAAGAAGACTTTGTACCCAGCAGCGGCCAGACCCTGCCTGGGCCAGCCGTAGGAAGGTTCCGATTGCGAGTCGCCAATCAGCACGGCGACATTGCTGGTGTCCTTGACGATGATCTCGTTGCGGCCGTTGGCAGGATTGCGGTAGGTCGAGCCGCTCGGCAGTGCGGCGGGGTCGATGGTGGACCCGATGCGCGTCTTGGCCGCGGACCCGGCCGCGACCGGGACTCCGGCGCCAACGGCCGCTCCGGCCCCGCTGCCGGTCAGTGGCGTGCCCACAGCTTCCGACTCTGATGATCCAGCGTCGGAAGAGCCCACTTCGGAAGAGCCCGCGTCGGGCGCAGGTGAATAAGAGGTCTGTCCGCAGCCGCCAAGAACCACGCCGGTGGCGATCATCATTGCGACGAAGCGGGACAGGGCCGAGGCGTTTCGCATGAATGTCTCCGGGCTTGCTTGCTGCTATCAGAGCAATGATGGTGCATGGGCGCTGGAAAATCCAGTGACTTTACTCACACGTGATAGACCATTTCCGTGCGCCCGTCCTGCTCTGGCGACAGCGCGGACGCTGGTCACCGATCCGCATTTTAGGCCAATAAATGACCTAGCGTTTAGAATGGTAGTAGGTGCCCTGTGCCAAAGGGACTTATCTGTCGTGCGTTCCGGTTGGAAATGTCGCGATACCACAGCTGACTTCACCACTGAATCGAGCAATAACGCATGTCTGAAACCACCACCAACACCGCGGTAGCCACTGCATCGCGCAGTGACCTGCGCAACGTCGCGATCGTGGCCCACGTTGACCACGGCAAGACCACGCTGGTCGACGCCATGCTCAAGCAGACCAACTCCTTTGCCGAGCACAACCACCTCGAAGACCGCGTCATGGACTCCGGTGACCTGGAACGCGAAAAGGGCATCACCATCCTGGCGAAGAACACCACGGTGGCCTACAACGGACCGTCCTCCAACGGCGAAACCATTACCATCAACGTCATCGACACCCCCGGCCACGCCGACTTCGGTGGCGAGGTGGAGCGCGGCCTGTCCATGGTCGACGGCGTCGTCCTCCTCGTCGACGCCTCTGAGGGCCCGCTGCCCCAGACCCGCTTCGTGCTGCGTAAGGCCCTCGCCGCGCACCTGCCGGTGATCCTCCTGGTCAACAAGACCGACCGCCCCGACGCGCGGATCGAAGAAGTTGTCCACGAATCCATGGACCTGCTCCTGGGCCTTGCCTCCGACCTCGCCGACGAAGTTCCGGACCTCGACCTGGACAAGATCCTGAACGTGCCGGTT
>NZ_CAKKMM010000131.1:0-10072 GCF_918698205.1 Microbacterium sp. Bi128
GGGATGGCTCTTGCACGCGATGTCGAGGTCGAGCAGCGCGTTGGCGCGACGGATCAGCAGCGCGACCTGGTGGCCCGGCAGCGCGACGTGCTGCGGGTCGGTGCCGTGACCGTAGATGACGGCCGGGATCTTGCCCGCGGCACGGAGGCGACGGGCGAAGCCCTTGCCGAAGTTCTCGCGGAGTTCCGCGACGACCTTGTTGTCTTCCGACATGATGTTCTCCTCGCGGGCACGGGTCCCGCAGCTTGTGAGCGGACGGTGTCCGCACGTATGTGGTCTGGATTCGACTCGAACGCGAGCGCGTGAGGAAAGCCGGGAGCCTGCATCACCGCGTCGATCACGGATGCCACGCGCACCGCCCGGGCGCACGAGGTTGCATCCCTCGCCGAAGTTCCCCGGAAGTCTACCAGCGACGCGCTCCGCGTTCGACCGGGCCGCCGCACCGGCTGCGCGAGACGCACCGGTAGGATTTGGGGAGCCCCACCGACCGGAGGAACTTCATGGACAGCGGCCTCTTCTCTCACGTCGTGCTCTGGACGATCGGCGTGATCTCCGCGATCGGCGCCGTCGGCGCGATCGGCGCCCTCTTCTCGCTCGGGCGCAACGCCAACTACAAGAAGCACTGACCGCTTCCCGCCGAAGAAACGACGGACGGCGCCGGGCCCGAGCGGCTCGGCGCCGTCTGCGTGCCGGCGGATACCGCGCCCTACAGCGCGAACAGCACCTTTCCGGACGCATCGGAGTCCTGAGCGGTGGCGAAGGCGGTCTCGGCCTCCGCGAGCGGGAACTCGTGCGTGATCGCGGCCTCGATGGCGGGCCGCTCGACCAGCAGGCGGATCGCCTGATCGATCTCGTCGGCGAAGCGGAAGCTGCCCAGATAGCGCACTTCCTTGGCGATGAAGGGGGCGAGGTTCACCGATCGCTCCGCGTCGGGGAGCATCCCGACCTGCACCACGGTCCCCGCGATCCGGACCGCCCGGAGGGCCGCCGAGATGGACTGCGGCACACCCGAACACTCCAGGACGACGTCGAACGCTCCCGCGGGGAGTTCCTCCGCCCGTACGTCGACGGTCTCGGTCGCGCCCAGCTCTCGCGCCCGGGCGAGCGGTCCGGGCAGGACATCCGTGGCGGTGACCCGTGCTCCGGCCGCCGCGGAGGCGGCCACGGCCATGAGCCCGATCGGACCGGATCCCGTGACAAGCACGCTCTTACCCTCGACGGATCCGGCCTTTCCGAGCGCGTGCAGAGCGACCGCGAGCGGCTCGGCGAGCGCCGCCCGGCGCACCGTGACGCCGTCCGGCAGAGGCCTGACCATGCGACGGTCGACGACGAGGTACTCCGCGGCCGCGCCCTGGGTGTGCGGCCACGTCGAGGCGCTCCCCAAGTAGGAGCCCCCGGGCCACAGGTGCGGATCGTCCTCGATTCCGGGACGCGGTCGGCCGAACCGGGCCGGGTGCACGGTCACCGGGGTTCCGGCGGCCCAGCGACCCGCGGGGTCGTGATCGATCCGCCCCGAGAGCTCGTGACCGGGGATGAGCGGCTCGCGCACGACGAACGCTCCGTTGGCCCCGTGGAAGTAGTAGTGCAGATCCGAACCGCAGATCCCGACGTAGTCGACCCGGATCCGGACCTCGTCCGCCCCGGGCTCCGGAACGGCGATGTCGCGCACCGCCGCCTCGCGGGCGGCGTCGATGAAGAGTGCCTGCATGTCTCGTCCTTCCCTCAGACGACCGCGGTCATTCCGCCGTCGACGAAGATGTTCTGGCCCGACACGAAGCTCGAGGCATCCGACGCCAGGAACAGCAGCGCACCGTCGAGCTCGGCGAAGTCGCCCCAGCGGCGCGCGGGCGTGCGCTCCGTGAGCCACGCCGTGAACTGCGCGTCGTCGACGAGATCGCGATTCATCTCCGTCGCGAAGTAGCCGGGCGACAGCGCATTCACCTGGATGCCGTGGCGGGCGAGGTCGGCCGCCATCCCCGCCGTGAGCTGGGCGACGCCGCCCTTGGCCGCGGAGTACGGCGCGATGGTCTGCCGCGCCAGCCGCGACTGGACGGACGCGATGTTCACGATCTTCCCGGACCCTCGTTCCACCATCGCCGGGGCGAGGAAGCGCGTCACGTAGAACACGCCCGAGAGGTTCGCCGCGATGAGGTCGTCCCAGTCGGCGACGGCGAACTCCTGGATCGGCGCGCGCCGCTGCACCCCGGCGTTGTTGACGAGGATGTCGGGAACCCCGACCTCCTGGATCAGGCGCTCGAGCTGGGCCTGGGTGGCCGCGGCATCCGTCACGTCGAACACGACCGACGCGGCGGGCCGGCCCGAGAGTTCCTCGAGCTCCCGACGGGTCGTCTCCACGGCCGCGACGTCACGGCCGTGCACGATGACGCGCGCTCCGGCCCGGGCGAGGCCGGTCGCGAGCGACCGCCCGAGGCCGCGGGAGGATCCGGTGACCAGCGCCAGCCGATCGCTGACGTCGAACAGGGAAGTGCTCATTCGTTCTGCCCCCGGCTCAGATCAGGGCGCCGACGCCGAAGACGGCCAGCGCGGCGAGGAAGCCGAGGACCGACTCGATCGCCTGCTGCACGGTCCAGGTCTTCAGGGTGGTCTTGACGTCCATGCCCATGAGGCGGCCGACGAGCCAGAAGCCGGAGTCGTTCACGTGCCCGGCGAACACCGAGCCGGCCGCGGTCGCCAGGGTGATGGCGGCGACCTGCAGGGGCGAGAAGTCACCGGCCATGACGGCGGGGGCGGCGAGGCCCGCGGCGGTGACGAGCGCGACCGTCGCCGATCCCTGCGCCAGGCGGAGCACGACGGCGATGATGTAGGCCGCGACGATGATCGGCAGGCCGAGGTCGCTCAAGCTGTCCGCGAGGGCGTCGCCGATGCCCGAGGCGCGAAGGACCGCGCCGAACATGCCTCCGGCGCCGGTGATGAGGATGACGGATGCCACCGGGCCGAGCGACGAGTCGACGACCTTCTCGATCGCCGTGCCCTTCTCGCCGCGGCGGAAGCCGAAGACGATGGTGGCCACGATCACGGTGATCAGCAGGGCGACGGCGGAGTTGCCGAGCAGGATGAGCACTTGCACCCAGGTGTCGTCCGTCGAGACGGCGCCGGCGCTGGCGAGGGTCGAGAGCCCGGTGTTGAGGAAGATCAGCAGCATCGGCAGCAGGAGGACCGCGATGACGGTCCCGGGCTTGGGGGCGTTGACCGGCTGGTCGTCGTCGATCTCGCCGAAGAGGGCAGGAACCGGCAGCTGGATCCGCTGGGCGACGAACTTGCCCCACAGGTAGCCCGAGACGTACCAGACGGGGAAGGCGATGATGAGGCCGACCAGCAGCACGATTCCGAGGTTCGCGCCGTACAGCTCGCTCGCGCTGACGGGGCCGGGGTGCGGCGGCAGGAAGACGTGCATGACGGAGAAGGCCGCGGCGGCGGGGAGGCCGAACAGCAGCACGTTCGTGCGCGAGACGCGCCGCGCGATCGCGAAGATGATCGGCAGCATCATCACCAGGCCCGCGTCGAAGAACATCGGGAAGCCCAGGACGAGCGAGGTGATGCCGAGCGCGAACGGGGCCCGCTTCTCGCCGAACACTCGCACGAACATCTCCGCGAGCGACCGGGCACCACCGGAATGCTCGATCAAGCGCCCCAGCATGGCTCCGAGCGCGACGAGCAGCGCGACGGTGCCGAGCGTTCCGCCGAACCCTCCGGTGAGAGTGCTCACGATCGCCGACACCGGGATGCCGGCGACGAACGCCGTCACGAGCGACACGATGATCAGCGCCAGGAAGGCGTGCACTTTCAGCCAGATGATCAGGACGAGAATGAGGGCGATCGCTCCCGCCGCGATGGCCAACAGCGGGGCCGTTCCGAGTGTCTGAGTCCAGTCGTCCAAGAAGATCTCCATTGATTAACGATGGTCGGTCGCGCGCCGTGCGCGGCTGCCTCGATCGGCTCCTGCCGCGAGGCGTCGCACGATCTTCACACAATGATCATATTTTTGACAAGATATGGTCGTACCTAAGGAGGGGTCATGGCCCGAGCCTCACACGGCTCCGTCACCGATGCGATCGGCCGACGGATCGCGGACGGTGGCCTCGCCCCGGGCACGGTCCTCACGCTCGGCGGGCTGGAGACCGAGTACGGCGTCTCCCGGACGGTCGTCCGCGAGGCCGTGCGCGTCCTCGAGGCGATGGGTCTGGTCGAACAGCGCCGTCGCGTGGGTGTCACCGTGCGTCCACCGAGCGCCTGGAGCGCGCTGGACACGCGTCTGATCGGCTGGCAGCTCGCCGGACCCCGCCGCGACCAGCTCATCGTGAACACCACGGAACTGCGCGCCGCGATCGAGCCCATCGCCGCCCGCCTGAGCGCGCAGCGCTCCACGGACGTGCAGCGAGGCGAGATCCTGCGCCTGGCCGAGGAGCTGGCCCGGCTCGGGGCAGCGGGGCTCGGCAACTCCGCCGAATACCTGGAGGCCGACATCGCCTTCCACGACCTCATCCTCGTCTCGAGCGGCAACCTCATGCTCGCCGCCGCCCGCGCGCCCATCGCCGCGGCGATCGAGGGGCGCGCGCTCCACGGGTTGACCCCGGGCGTGCCGAACCCCCACGCCCTGCACAATCACGTCGAGACCGCGGCAGCCATCGGGCGCGCCGATCCCGACGCCGCCGAAGAGCACACCCGCCGCTACGTGGCCGCCGTGCTCTCGGAAGTCCGCCACACCATCTGAGCGCCCCCGCACATCGACGAAGAGAGAGCCTCTTGGACAGCACCGCACCCGTCCTCGTCTTCATGGGCCCGGCAGGGACCGGGAAATCCACCGTCGCCGCGCTTCTGGCCGGCCGCCTCGGCTGGGACCTGCAGGAAGGCGACGATCTGCATCCCGCCGCCAACGTCGCCAAGATGGCCGCCGGTCACGCGCTGAACGACGACGATCGGGGGCCCTGGCTCGACCGCGTCGCCGCCTGGATCGACGGACAGATCGCCGCGGGTCGGCCCGGCGTCATCACGTGCTCCGCCCTCAAGCGCCGGTACCGCGACGTGCTGCGCCGCGACGACGTGACGTTCGTGCTGCTGATGGGCGACCCGGCGCTCGTCCTCGAACGCCTGCTCCGCCGCCAGGGGCACTTCATGCCGCCGTCGCTGCTCACGTCGCAGTTCGAGGCCCTGGAGATCCCGGATGCCGATGAGCAGGCGATCCGCGTCGACCTCGACATGACGCCGCAAGAGCAGGTCGACGCTGTCATCGCCCGACTGCACCTGTCCCGCGGCGCCTGAACCGCGTCGGACCGAGCCGATACAGTGGCGGGGGACCCGATCCCGTCCGTCCCCCTCTTCCGCACGTGAACACGGAGCAACGAATGACGTCGACCCCCTCCCCGACCGGACCCTCGACCGACCAGGACCAGGCACCGCACGAGGCCGCTCCGCACCACGAGGGTGCGCCCGCCCCCGAGGAGGTCGATCGCCCCACCGCGGAGGCCGATTCCCGTCCCGAGGGTCAGGGAGAAGCCAACGCGAACATCGGTGTCGTCGGGCTGGCGGTCATGGGCTCGAACCTGGCCCGCAACCTCGCCAGCCGCGAGGGCAACACCGTCGCGGTGTTCAACCGCAGCGCCGACAAGACCGAGCACCTCGTGGCCGCGCACCCCGAAGCCGGGTTCGTGGACGCGTACTCCTACGCCGACTTCGCCGCGTCGCTGTCGCGGCCGCGCACCGCGATCATCATGGTCAAGGCCGGTCGCGCGACGGACTTCGTCATCGACGAGCTCGTCAAGGTCTTCGAGCCCGGCGACATCATCGTCGACGGCGGCAACGCGCTGTTCACCGACACCATCCGCCGCGAGAAGGCGGTCCGCGAGACCGGAATCAACTACGTCGGCATGGGCGTCTCCGGCGGCGAGGAGGGCGCCCTCCTCGGACCCTCCCTCATGCCCGGCGGCTCCGACGAGTCGTGGCAGACGCTCGGCCCGATCCTGACGTCGATCGCCGCGGTCGCCGAGGGCGAGGCCTGCGTCACCCACGTCGGCCACGACGGCGCCGGCCACTTCGTCAAGATGGTGCACAACGGCATCGAGTACGCCGACATGCAGCTCATCGCCGAGGCCTACGACCTCATCCGCCGCGCCACCGGCAAGACCCCGGCCGAGATCGCCGACGTCTTCGCCGAGTGGAACCGCGGCGAGCTGGAGTCCTACCTCATCGAGATCACCGCCGAGGTGCTGCGCCAGACGGACGCCGAGACCGGCACGCCCCTCGTCGACGTCATCCTCGACCAGGCCGGTGCCAAGGGCACGGGCGCCTGGACGGTGCAGACCGCGCTCGACCTCGGCGTCCCCGTGTCGGGCATCGCCGAGGCCACGTTCGCCCGCTCGCTGTCCAGCCACCCCGAGCAGCGCGAGGTGTCCCGCGACCTCCCTGGCCCCGCGGGCACCGACGTGCTCTCGGGCGAGGATGCCGACGCGTTCATCGAGCAGGTGCGTCTGGCCCTGTACGCCTCGAAGATCGTCGCGTACAGCCAGGGCTTCGACGAGATCCGCGCGGGTGCCGCCCAGTACGGCTGGAACATCGACCTCGGGGCCGTGTCGAAGATCTGGCGCGGCGGCTGCATCATCCGCGCGCAGTTCCTCAACCGCATCGCTGAGGCGTACGACGCCGAGGCCGAGCTTCCCGTGCTCCTGACCGCGCCCTACTTCGTCGAGGCCCTCGGCCGGGCGCAGGACGCGTGGCGCCACATCGTCGCGCTGTCGGCGGCGAGCGGCATCCCCGCCCCCGCCTTCAGCTCGTCGCTGGCGTACTACGACGGCCTGCGCGCCGAGCGTCTGCCGGCCGCCCTCATCCAGGGCCAGCGCGACTTCTTCGGGGCGCACACGTACCGCCGGATCGACAAGGCGGGGACGTTCCACACCCTCTGGTCGGGCGACCGCACCGAGATCGAGGCCGAGGACACGCACTGAGCCAGGTCTCAGCGAAGCGGCGACGGGCACTGCTCGTCGCCGCTTCGGCGTTGTACGCCGCCGGGCTGTGGTGGATGACGTTGCGGCCCGAGCCGTACGGGCCCGAAACCGGGGGTCTCGTGCGCGGGCTCCTCGACCTCCTCTCGGGGTGGCCGCCGACCGCGTGGGTGACGTTCGACCTCGTCGAGTTCTCGGCCAACGTGGCGATGTTCCTCCCTTTCGGCCTGCTCGTCGTGGCCTGGGGCGGGCGCCCGTGGCACGGCATCCTGGCGGGTCTCGCGCTCAGCGCCGCGATCGAGACCGCCCAGCTGCTGTTCCTCCCCACCCGTGTCGCAGACCTGCGCGACGTCGTGGCGAACACGCTCGGCGCGACTCTCGGCGTGCTCGCGGCCGTCCTGATCGCCAACGCACGTCGACTTCACAGCGAGCGCATAGCGAGCGCCATAGAAAGCTCATAGATACGCCGACACAATGAGTTCATGACCGCGACCGCCAGCGCCCCCGCTTTCACCCGCCCGGACGGCAGCGCCCTCCGCGTCCTCGTCGTCGACGACGAGCAGATGCTCACCGACCTGCTGTCGATGGCGTTGCGCATGGAGGGGTGGGAGGTGCGCACGGCCGGTTCCGGCTTCGACGCGCTGCAGGCCGCCCGGGACTTCGAACCGGATGCCATGGTGCTCGACATCATGATGCCCGACCTCGACGGCATGGCCGTGCTGCAGCGGCTGCGCCATTCGGGCAATGACGTGCCGGTGCTCTTCCTCACCGCGAAGGACGCCGTCGCCGACCGCGTCGCCGGACTCACCGCCGGCGGCGACGACTACGTGACGAAGCCCTTCAGCCTGGAGGAGGTCGTGGCGCGCCTGCGCGGACTGATGCGTCGCGCGGGCACCGCGCTCACGCGTGACTCCGAGCCGATCCTGCGCGTGGGCGACCTCTCGCTCAACGAGGACAGCCACGAGGTGGTCCGAGCGGGAACCGAGATCGAGCTGACCGCGACGGAGTTCGAGCTGCTGCGCTTCCTCATGCGCAATCAGCGCCGCGTCGTGTCCAAGGCCCAGATCCTCGACCGCGTCTGGAACTACGACTTCGGTGGCCGCTCCAGCGTCGTCGAGCTCTACATCTCGTACCTGCGCAAGAAGATCGACGTGGGCCACGAGCCGCTCATCCACACCGTCCGCGGCGTCGGCTACATGATCAAAGCCCCTCAGTGAGACGGGTCGAGGCACGCCACCGCTGGACGCTGCAGTCGCGGCTGATGGCCGCGGTCATCGGAATGGTGGCATTCATCCTGGTGATGATCGCGGTGTCCACCGCGGCGATCATCTCGGGGGTCCTGCAGAGCAATCTGAACACCCAGGTCGCCGCGGCCGTGCGCAATGTCCAACAGGTGGGGCCCTCGACGACCGCCATCGACGCGCTGGCCGGAGGCCCGTTCCCGGATGGCACCGTGCTGGTGCTGCGCACCCCCGGCCGGGGCGACACCGGGGCGTACGTCGACGGACGGTCGGTGCGGGCGCTCGACGAGGCCCAAGTCGATGAGATCCGGGATGCCGTGGCCACGGGGCTGCCGGACTCCGACACCATCGACCTGCCGGGACTCGGGGACTACCGCATCGGGGTGACGGCCAACCAGACCGGCACGGTGGCGGTCCTGGGGCTGCCGCTCAGTCAAGTGACCGCGACGATCGGGGCGATCCTGACCACGGTCGCGCTGGTCACGGCGGGCGGACTCTTCCTGCTCGCGGCGATCATCGCCATCGTCATCCGGGTGGGTCTGCGGCCGCTGCGCTCCGTGGCCGAGACCGCCGCCCGGGTGGCATCCATCCGCATGGACCAGGGCGATGTCGCCATCGACGAGCGCGTGCCGGCGGATCAGGTCGACGAGCACACCGAGATCGGCCGGGTCGGCGCGGCGTTGAACACGCTCCTCGACAAGGTCGACGCCTCGCTCGCCGCCCGTCAGCGCAACGAAGAACTCATGCGCCGATTCGTGGCGGATGCCAGTCACGAACTGCGCACGCCCCTGGCATCCATCCGCGGGTTCTCGGAGCTCTCGCTGCGCGCGATGCGCCAGGCGCAGGACGACGAGAGCCGACAGCGCATCGCGATGGCCGTCGAGACGACCGAGCAGTCGCTCGAGCGCATCCAGGCGCAGTCGCTGCGCATGACGACGCTCGTCGAGGACCTGCTGCTGCTCGCGCGCCTCGACGAGGGGCAGGAGCTCGTCTACGGCACGGTCGACCTCACGCGCCTCGCGGTCGAAGCCGTCGGCGACGCCCGACCCGCCGGTCCCGACCACGCGTGGTCGATCGACGTGGACGACGAGCCGGTCGAGCTGGCCGGCGACACGTCGCGCCTCAACCAGGTCGTCGCCAACCTGCTCGCCAACGCCCGCACGCACACCCCGGCGGGCACCGAGGTCACGGTGTCGGTGACGCGAGAGGGTCACGACGCGGTGCTGCGCGTGCACGACGACGGTCCGGGCATCGACCCGACGGTGGCACCGCAGCTGTTCGCGCGGTTCGCCCGCGCGGATCGCTCACGCGACCGCAAGACCGGCGGCACCGGTCTAGGGCTGTCGATCGCAAAGGCGATCGTGGAGGCCCACAACGGCACGCTCACGGTGCAGAGCACGCCGGGTGACACGACGTTCGAGATGCGGCTCCCGGCGAGGCCCGCCGATCCGGTGTGAGGCAGGCCCCGGGAAACCGATGACACCCGGCGTTCGCGATCGGTCATTCACCGTCACTTCTCGGAAACGTCCCTCTCGATAGGCTGAGCATCACCTGGGGGGTCCGGGTCCTTCTCGCGGAAGTCGGGATGGAGCAATCGGAGGTACGTGATGGTTCGTGCCCGCGTGTGCGGATTCCTCACGGTGGCCGTCATCGCATCGGTCCTCTCGACCGCCGGCGCGGCGCGCGCGGAGAGCGTACCCGCACCGGTGCCCTCCGGCGGCTTCGTCGACCAGCCGGCCTTGCCCGCGGGCGACCCCTCTACCATTCATCCTTCGGTACCCGAAGGCACCTTCGACCCCATGCCGACGGAGCCGGGGCCGACCGAGGTGTCGACGGTGCCTCGGGAGGCACCGTCGGCACGGCCCCGTTCGAGTG
>NZ_CAKKMM010000132.1:0-10063 GCF_918698205.1 Microbacterium sp. Bi128
GCGCAGCCCACGCGGCGCTCGCCGCGCGCGAGGCCGCGGGCGAGGCGGTGCCGGCGACCGCGTACGACTTCCCGGCCTACCGTTCGAGCGTGCTGCGCCACCCGACGAAGAACCCCAAGCTCGTCGACCCCGAGACGATCGAGCTGTTCTCGCCCGCGTTCGGGCAGCGCGACGTCGCCGCGATCGAGTCCGATCTGACGCTGCAGCACGCGGGGGAGCCGCTCGGCGAGCGCCTGACCGTGCGTGGACGCCTGCTCGACTCGTGGGGCCGTCCGTTGGCGAACCAGCTCATCGAGATCTGGCAGGCCAACTCCGCCGGACGCTACATCCACCAGCGCGACCAGCATCCGGCCCCGCTCGACCCGAACTTCACCGGTGCCGGGCGCGCGATCACCGACGACAACGGCGAGTACGCCTTCACGACGATCAAGCCCGGCCCCTACCCGTGGAAGAACCACCGGAACGCCTGGCGCCCCGCGCACATCCACTTCTCGGTGTTCGGCTCGTCGTTCACGCAGCGGTTGATCACCCAGATGTACTTCCCGGGCGACCCGCTGTTCGCGCTCGACCCGATCTACAACAGCATCCCCCGACAGAAGGATCGCGACGCCCTCGTCGGCGTCTACGACCACGACCTCACCTCGCCCGAGTGGGCGACCGGCTACCGCTTCGACATCGTCGTCGACGGCGCCGACGCGACGTGGTTCGAGCAGGAAGGCGACGAGTGATGAGCGCGGTCCCCGAAAAGACCCACCGGCCCACCCCGGGGCAGACGGTCGGTCCGTTCTTCGCCTACGGGCTGGAGTTCCCGAAGCAGCACCAGGTCGTCTTCCCGCATTCGCCCGGCGCGATCGTGCTCTCGGGCACGGTCCTCGACGGTGCGGGGTCCCCGATCCCCGACGCCCTCGTCGAGATCTTCGGAGCGGATGCCGACGGCGCGGTGCCCCGCGCCCGCGGCGCGTTCCGTCGCGACGACCACACCTTCACCGGGTTCGGACGGGCCTTCACGAACGACGAGGGGCACTTCGAGTTCTGGACGCGCGAGCCCGGTGGCATCCAGGGGCGCCCCGGATTCTTCGCCGCGATCGTGTTCGCCCGCGGGCTGCCGAACAAACTGCACACCCGCATCTACGTGCCCGGCGACGCCGCGGCGCTCGCCGCCGACCCGCTGCTGTCCTCGCTGGACGAGGCGGAGCGCGCTAGCCTCGTGGCGACGCGCACGCCCGACGGCCACCTCCGGCACGACATCCGATTGCAGGGCGAGAAGGAGACGGTCTTCCTTGCCTTCTGACCCCCTCGACGCCGGGCTCCTCTCGCCCGTCACCGCCGGTCACGACGATCTCGTCGCCGATCGGGTCTACCTGGATGCGATGGTGGGAGCCGAATGCGCCCTCGTCACCGCCTACGCGGAGCTCGGGATCGCCCCGTCGGAGGCGGCCGTCGCCGTCGACCACGCGTTCGGTCTCGACGAGAAGTACGGGCGGCCGTCGCAGGGGATCGACGTCGAGGCTCTCGCGGGCGCCGCGGTCGCCGGCGGCAACCCCGTCATCCCGCTCGTCGGCGAGCTGAAGGCCCGCGTCCCGGCCGAGTACGCGCCGTGGATCCACCGCGGAGCCACGAGCCAGGACATCCTCGACACCGCGACCATGATCGTCGCGCGCCGTGCCGTCGCCCAGGTGCGGTCCTCGCTCACTCACACCTCGCAGTGGCTGCGCGCGCAAGCCGAGGCGCACGCCGACACCGTCGCCGCGGCCCGCACCCTCACGCAGCACGCGGTCCCGACGACCGTGGGGCTCCGCGCGGCGACGTGGGAGCGTGGCATCCGTCGCGCCGTCGACCGGCTCGACGGGCTCGTGTTCCCCGCTCAGCTCGGCGGTGCGGGCGGAACGCTCGCATCGTTCGTCGAGATCACCGGATCCGAGGATGCCGCCGCCGCCCTGCCCGCGGCCTTCGCTCGGGCCGCGGGGCTCGAGGCGCCCGACGCTCCGTGGCACGTCACGCGCTGGCCCGTGACCGAGCTCGGCGACGCGCTCGTGCAGGCGATCGACGCGGTCGGCAAGCTCGCCGCCGACGTCGCGACGCTCAGCCGCACCGAGATCGGCGAGGTCGCCGAGGGGACCGGGGGCGGCTCCTCCGCGATGCCGCAGAAGCAGAACCCCGCCGAGGCCGTGCTCCTGCGCTCAGCGGCTCTGCGCGCCCCGCAGCTGGGCGCAACCCTGCACCTGGCCGCCGCGCTCGCCGTCGACGAGCGGCCCGACGGGGCGTGGCACGCCGAGTGGCCGACGCTGCGCGAACTCCTGCGGCTCGCGCTCGGGGCGTCGTGGCACGCCTCCTCGCTCGCCGCGCACCTCCGGGTGGATCCGGATGCCGCGGCCCTCACCGTTGCGCTCACCGGCGGCCGCATCGTCAGTGAGCGGTTGCGCGGCGTCCTCGTGCCCCTGATCGGCGCCGAGCGATTCACCGCGCTCGTCGCGGGCGACGCCGACCTGGGCGACGCGCTGCGCACCCTCCCCGAGGCTCGCGACCTCGACATCGACGCGCTGCTCGACCCGGCCGGGTACCTCGGTCTCGCGCCGCGCCTGGCCCGTGAGGAGGGGCGCGCATGATCGCCCTGACCGCTCCCGTCGGACCCGAAGGGGCTCCGCTCATCGTGCTCGGCCCGTCGCTGGGTACCTCGACGATCCTGTGGGACGACGTGGTGCCGCTCCTCACCGACGAGTACCGCGTCTCGGCGTGGGACCTCCCCGGTCACGGCGCGGCCCCGGTCGCACGCGCGCCCTTCACCGTCGCCGACCTCGCCGACGCCGTCGCTGCGGCCGTGCCCGACGCGACGTTCTTCTACGCCGGGGTGTCGCTCGGCGGCGCCACCGGACTTGAGCTCGCACTCCGGCACGGCGGGCGACTGCGGGCGGCGGCGATCGTGGCATCCGGGGCCAAGCTCGGTGACCCGGAGGCGTGGGCCGACCGTGCCGCGCAGGCGCGGACGCAAAGCACCTCGAGCCTTCTCATCGGCTCCGCGCAGCGGTGGTTCGCCCCCGACTCGATCGCGCGGCGACCCGTCCTGACGGGGCGCCTCCTCCACGTCCTGCAGGACGCCGACGACGAGAGCTACGCCCGCTGCTGCGAGGCGCTCGCGGCGTACGACGTGCGCGGCGACCTCGGGCGGATCGAGGTGCCCGTCCTTGCGGCGTGGGGGGCGTTCGACGCCGTCGCGCCCGAGGTGAAAGCCGTCGAGATCGCCGCGGGGGTCGCCGACGGCCGCGTCGCCCGCATCGACGATGCCGGGCACCTGCCACCCGCCGAGCAGCCCGAGGCCGTGGCCGCGCTGCTGCGCACGTTCTTCGCATCCGTCGCCGAGGGAGGCACCCGATGACCACCGATCAGGAGCGCTACGACCGGGGCATGACGGTGCGGCGCGAGGTGCTCTCGGACGCCCACGTCGACCGCGCCACCGCGGCGGCGACCGAGCTCACCGCCGACTGGCAGGACTTCATCACGCGCGTGGCGTGGGGCGACATCTGGTCGCGGCCGGGCCTGGACCGGCGCTCGCGCTCGATCGCCGTGCTGACCTCGCTCATCGCCCACGGGCACCACGAGGAGCTCGCGATGCACCTGCGCGCGGCGCTGCGCAACGGCCTGACCGTGGACGAGGTCCGCGAGGTCATCCTGCAGTCCGCGATCTATTCAGGCGTGCCCGCGGCGAATACGGCCTTCCGCATCGCGACCGAGGTGTTCCGCTCGGAGGCGTGAGGGGTCAATTTCTGTCGCTTCCGGCCCACAGAAGCGACAGAAACTGACCCCTCACGCGCGTGGATGTGGGGGATCAGGAACGCTTATGTCGAAAACTGGCATAAGCGGGTAGCGTCGAAGCGACACTACAGAGAGTGAGCGACGATGCTTCTCGAGAGAGACCTCATCCAGTCCGTCGGATTCCGCAACGTCCGGGAGGGCGGCGAGATCACGGGCTTCCAGTTCCGCGTCCGGATGCCGTCGTACCGCGGCATGGCGGCCTCGCTCATCGACGGCATCGGGGTGAGCATCCCCGGGCTCGTCGACGTCGAACCCGACGTGCCGCGGTGGACCCTCCAGGGCCGGCAGTACACGCTCGCCGAGCTGTGGGACGGCGACGGCGTGCGCTGGCCGCTCGAGGACGCCGCGATCATCACGGTGCCGCTGCCCGGCGGGCTCCCCGACGGTGTGCACGAGCTGGCGATCGACCTGCGTCTGCGGATGTCGTACATCCCCGAGGAGCACCAGCCGAGCCGCTATCGCGTCGCCAAGAGCGTGACCCTCGCGCCCGAGGCATCCGGTGCTCCCTTCCGCTACGGCGTCTCGCTCTACAGCTACATGGGCGACTACGGCACGGTCATGGACCTCGAGACCGCTCTCGCCTCGATCGCCGACCTCGGGGCCACGGGCGTCGAGATCCTCGGCGAGGGGCATGTGCCGAACTACCCGAACCCCCCGCAGGAGTGGGTCGACGAGTGGTTCCATCTGCTCGAGAAGTACGGCCTCGAACCCACGAACTACGGCTCGTGGATCGACACGCGCCTGCACTCGAGCGGTCCGCACGGCCGGGACATGACGGTGGAGGAGGGTGCTGCCGCCCTGCAGCGCGACCTGCGCCTCGCGAAGCGCTTGGGCTTCCGGTTCGTGCGGCCCAAGATCGGCGTCGTGTCCGGCGACCTGATCCCTCACCCCATCTGGACCGAGGTGGTCGAGGCCTCTCTTCCCCTCGCCGAGGAGCTCGACGTCGTCATCTGCCCCGAGATCCACTCACCGACGCCCATCGCGCACGAGGTCGTCGACGACTACATCGCCTTCATCCGCCGCACCGGCACGAAGCACTTCGGTCTGCTCCTGGACACCGGGATCTTCCAGGACCGCCCGATTCCGCTGCGCCCCGGCGAGTTGCCGGGGCGGCGTCCGGCGTTCCTCGACGGCATCCATGTGGATCCCGCCGACGTGTTCGACATCATCGATCACGTCGTGTTCATCCAGGCGAAGTTCCACGACATCGACGAAGACCTCGAGGACCAGCAGATCCCATGGGAGCCCGTGCTGAAAGCGCTGAAGGACGCCGGGTACACCGGCTACCTCTCGAGCGAGTACGAGGGCGAGCGCGAACCGTGGCGCTCGATCGAGCAGGTGCGCCGTCAGCACTCGCTGATGCGCCAGATCACCGACCGGATCTGAGAGAGACGACCATGCCCAACGGACTGATCCACGACGACAGCCTGCGCGCGCACCCCGACGGGCTCGCGCTGAGGCTCACCCTGCCCTGGTATCGCAGCCTGTGGCTCTCGTCGGTGACCACGCTCGAGCTCACCGTCGACGGGGAACGGGTGGATGCCGACGACCTCCGGTTCGACCTCGGCGACCGGTCCTCCCGCCTCGACGAGCTGCCCGCGGAGAGTGAGACCCTGTGGTTCCTGCAGGAGCACCCGCTGCTCGTCGCACGCCGTGCGACGCCCGTCGCCCTCGGTGAGACACACGACGTCGTCCTGCACGGCGAGCTGCGCCTGCCGTACATGCAGATCGCGCCGGGACAGGACGGTGGGCCGGGGATGTACGTGCCGAACGTCGTCCACGATGTGAGGTCCCTCACGGTCGTCGACGCGGATGCCGCACCTCCGGCGCTCGTGCACGAGGTCGTCCCGCCGCCGGTCGCCGCCGCCGACGATCCGTTCCGCCTCGGTCTCACCCTCTACTCGGCCAGCGCCGAGTTCCGCGCGGGCTGGTACGACTTCGACGGCCTCCTCGACCGGGTGGCGGAGCTGGGCATCGGCCCCGGCATCGAGATCGTGGCATCCCAGATGGTGCCGACCTACCCGGTCGTCTCGGAGGACTTCGTCCGCACGTGGCGGGACGCGTTCGACCGGCACGGGTTCGTCGAGAGCTCGTTCGGAGCGAACCTCGACATGGGTCGCAGACGCGATCGCGACATGACGCCCGACGAGGAGTTCGCCTTCTCGACGCTGATGTTCGAGGGGGCGAAGAAGCTCGGGTTCCCGCTCGTGCGCATCCAATCGGCGAAGCCCGAGCTGCTGCGCCGGCTGCTGCCGATCGCCGAGGATCTCGAGCTGAAGCTCGCGTACGAGATCCACGCCCCGATGGGGCCGAACGCCGAGGCGATCCTGCGCGTACGCGAGACGTACGCCGACCTCGATTCGCCCCTGCTGGGCTTCGTCGCCGATTTCTCGTCGACGATGCACGCGATGTCGCCGACCCTGCTGCGCGCCGTGCGTCGGGCCGGGCTCGACGACGACGCGGTCGCGAAGCTGCAGGAGATCTGGGCGACGGATGCCACGATGCCGGCGCGTCAGCAGGAGTTCCTCGGCTACCTCCGCGGGCGGGACTTCGACCCGGGGCGTCTGGGCTCGTTCGCGCACCTCGCGTTCAACATGCACGGTCACGTCGACCCGCGGGAGTGGGCCGACATCATGCCGCAGATCCTGCACGTGCACGCGAAGTTCTACGACATCGACGACGCCGGCCAGGAGCCCGCGATCGACTACCCCGAACTCGTCCGCGTCTTCGTCGAGGGCGGGTACCGCGGCTTCTGGTCGAGCGAGTGGGAGGGGCACGCCTTCGCCGAGCTCGGCGAGGTCGACCCGCTGCTGCTCGTCCGGCGTCAGCACGACCTCATCCGGTCGGCGATGCGGGCCGTGACGGCGTAGATCGTCAGACCGGGGCGTGGCCGGCGGCGATCATCCGGCCCGCCTCGGCGAACAGCCCGCGCATCCACTCATGCTCGGGGTCCCGCGTGTGCGAGGGGTGCCACCACAGGGCGCTCACCAGCGGCGTCGCCGCGAAGGGCAGCGGAACCACCCGGATGCCGCCGATGCGGAGGATGTGCGGGGCGAGCGCGGACTGCACGAGCCCGACGCGTCGGGTGCCGCTGATGAAGTGCCCGACCGAGAGGAAGCTCTCCAGGACGACCTCGATCTTGGGCTCGACGCCCAGCTGCTGCACCTGCCGGGCCGCGGAGGTGAAGGCCGATCGGGACTGGAAGGTCAGGACCCAGGGCAGCTCCGACAGGTTCTCCATCGTGAGGGCCTCGCCCACCGCGTCGTTGTCGGCCGAGACCACCGCGAGCCAGTCGTCCTGCCAGAGGTCGAGGTAGGGGAGCTCGGACACGGGCCCGTGCGGGATCACCATGGCATCCGCCGAGCGCAGTCGCGTCGCGGCGTCCTCGACGATGCCGGGGTTGTGCAGCATGTACCGGAAGCGCACGCCGGGCGCGCGTTCGGCGGCGAGGCGCGACACGAGGGTGCCGACGGTGACGAAGCCGTAGTCGGAGCCGTAGATCGAGAACTCCCGGGTGGATTCCGCGGGCGACCACGAGGCCTGGCTCTCGAACACCCGTCGCGCGGCCTCGAGCGCGGTCGTGGTGTGGTCGGTCAGCCGCACGGCGAACGGGGTGAGCTCGTACGTGTTTCCGCGTCGGGCGAGGATCTGATCGTTGAAGTGGGTCCGCAGACGCGCGAGCGAGGCGCTGAGCGCGGGCTGGCTGAGGTGCAGGCTCTCTGCCGCGCGCGTCACGCTGCGCTCGGTGAGCAGGGCGTCGAGGGAAACCAGGAGGTTCAGATCGAGGCGGGATAGCGCGGAGTTGTCGGACACGTCGTCGTGTTCTCCTCGTGCCGAGGCGGAACGAATGGGGCACGAGGAGCGTATCAACCGCATTGATGGAATGGCTGAACATATATCACTTCGTGATTCGGCCGACCTGCTCGGCGGGGTCTACGGAGTCGCGGTCTCGCCAGCGTCCGTGGAGGAACGACATCGGGGGAGTCGACTCGCCAGCTCTGCGTCGCTCGGCGCAACGACGACGATCGGCTGCCACCCGAAGGCGACAGCCGATCGTCGTGGACGGGGCTCAGCCCCAGGCGTTGTCCATATCGGCGAGCACCTGGTCGACCGTCTTCTGGCCCGTCAGCAGGCCCTGGACGCCCGCTCCCAGTGCGTCGTAGATGGCCGGGTTCGGCCAAGCGGCGTTCGGCAGACCCGTGTAGGAGTTCGATTCCAGCAGGGAGCCGATGTTCTTGTACTGCGGGAGCAGGCTTCCCTCAGAGGCGCCCACGATCGGCACGCCGCCGAACGCGTCGGCGAAAGCCGCCGCCTGCTCGGGAGTGGCGACCCAGTCGAGGAACTCCTGGATGAGCTTCTTCTTGGAGTCGTCGACCTTCGCGTTGATCGACCAGGCATAGTTCGCCGAGGCGAGGAGGAACGGCTTCTGTCCCGAAGAGGGCGGGAAGCTCTGAACGGTCAAGTCGGCACCGCTGGCCGCGCTGATCGAGCTCGCCGCGCTGCCGGGAACAGCAGCCGAGAGCGCCGTACCGCCGCCGAGGCCGGCCGTGATGTTGTCGAACGTGCCACCCGCGGCGCCGTCCTGGAAACACCCGGCCGCGTTCATGTCGACGAGGTCCTGGAGCGTCTCCTTCCAGCCGGCGGTCCCGGCGAAGGTCACCTTGCCGGCCGCACGCTGGGCGTTCCAGTCGGGCTGGGCCTCGTACACGCGGGTCGCGGAGACGAGCTGCGCCATCAGGCCGGTGTTGAAGGGGATGGCGCCGGCGAGGACCGTGAAGGTCTTGCCGGCATTGCGCGCCGTCTTGCAGTCCTCGAGCAGCGCCTTGTAGCTGTCGGGGTACTTCGACACGCCCGCCTCGGCGGCGGCGCCGTTGTTGTAGACGAGGCCGACGGGGATGAGAGACGTCGGCTGTCCGTAGGTCTTGCCGTCGACTTGGTACTGACCCTCGGAGTTCTTCGGGATGACGCTGGCCGACGACTCCGCGAGAGGGGCCAGCAGGCCCGCTTCGGCGAGGGAGATGATCGAGATCGGCTGACCGGTGCCGGGCGCGAGGATCATGACGTCCGCGGCGTTGCCGGCCTGAAGCTGCGTCGTGACCTGAGTGTTGTATGCGTCGGAGGGGTAGGGGATGACCTCGATGTCGACGCCCTTCTCCTTCCCGTACGCCTCGAGCGTCTTGGCGTAGGCCTGGTCGTCGTCGTTGGCCTGCGCCACCATCACGGTGAAGCCGTTTGCCGAGTCGCCGCCGCCAGCGTCGGTGCCGCCCGAGCATCCGGCGAGGAGGAGGGCGCCGGCGAGGGGAGCTGCGAGCAGCGGAAGGCGCAGGGGCCGCAGGAGAGTGTGCTGTGGCATGGACGTACCCTTTCGTGACTTCTTTGTCGCCAGCCCGGGTGGTCGCTGGCTCGGCCGGGTGACCGCAGCTTCAGCGTGGCACACATTCGTCGGAATCCGACATTAGCCTTGTTGATGCCGTGCAATAGTGCGAGCGATCCGCGTCAGAGCGCGGGCGGAGCGACGAGGGTCACCGGTCCGGCGAGACCGGCAGGACGCGGGACGGCGTCCGAAGAGAAGACCTCCGTCATCGGGGTGAAGATCTCGCCGGAAGGATTCCGCGCTTCGGAGATGAGACGGTTGCGCCACGGCACCGCGACCTCGACCTCCACCTCGTTGGGTCCGTCGGTCCAGGCGTCGTACACCGGCACGCGGTACGGGCTGGTCCACGCAACCCCGCACGGTCGCCCGTTCACCCGCACGCGAGCGACACCCTGGACGTCCCCCAGATCGAGCTCCGCTCCGGGAATGGCGGGTCCGGTCGAGGTGAGCCGTGCCCGGTAGACGCCGGTGCCGGAGAAAGCGCGCGCTCTCTCGTGCCCGTCGGTCCAGAGCCGAGGGAGGTCGCCCTGCTCCTCCCTGGGAAGCCCCGGAAGCTCCACGCGCCAATCGCCCCTCAGTGGGGTGCTCATCTTCGGAGAGGGGGCGAGGGCGCGCTTGTCGGGCTGATCGACCACGAACGTCGAACCGAATGCGGGCAGTGTCATCTCGGCCTGGCCGTCGCGGACATCGAGCGCGTGTCGCTGGAGACGCACCGGGTCCCATGTCTCCGCATGCGCGGGGAGCCCGCCCACGGTGACCGTGATCGGTTCGGGAGAAGGGTTGGCGAAGAACTCCACGCGCCGGTGCCCGACGACGCGTGCGATGCGGCGCACGGGTGGGCCGTGGACCGGGCGGGCGGGCGCGAGCCCGAGGTCGGCC
>NZ_CAKKMM010000133.1:0-9968 GCF_918698205.1 Microbacterium sp. Bi128
AGTCTACGCTCTCGTCCTGCGGGCCGTCGTGGCCGCGGGGTCAGCGCCAGAGGACCGCGAACGCCGCGTTGAGCAGAGTCAGCGGACCGACGAGCCAGAACAGGATCGGCGGCACCGCGCCGGTGCGCTTCTGCCGGGCCGAACCGATCCCGAGCAGCGCGCCGATGACGATGAGCACGACGAGCTTCACGCCGATCTTGACGTAGTTCGGCTCGTACGTCATGCCCCACGGCGCCGCGAGGATGAGGCCCGAGAGCAACGAGATCAGCAGGCCGTAGTTCATCAGGGGAGTGATCCGCGCGCGGCGCGAGACGGCATCGACGATCCAGGCGCCGAAGAGCACGGCGAAGCCCACGAGGTGGACGAGCACGACGACATGACGCAGGATCTCCATGCCCGTCACCTTAGGGATGCCGCGCGCGCGGCGCCAGCAAGGCGCACCTCACCGCGACGGGAGGCGCGCCTCGCAGACCTCAGCCGCGGAGCTCGCGGAGCACCAGGGCGGTGCGCAGGGCGGCGTCGGCCGCCTCGGCGCCCTTGTCCTCTTTCGAGCCTTCGAGCCCGGCGCGATCCAGACCCTGCTGCTCGTCGTCGAGGGTGAGGACGCCGAAGCCGACGGGCTTGCCGGCGTCGATCGCGACACGCGTCAGACCGTCGGTCGCCGCCGACGAGACGTACTCGAAGTGGGGCGTTCCGCCGCGGATGATGACGCCCAGCGCCACCACGGCGTCGGCTCCGCCCGCGAAGGCGGCGACCGCGGCGACCGGCAGCTCGAACGAGCCGGGGACGCGCACGACGCGGTACGTCGCGCCCGTGGCATCCAGGACGCGCCGGGCCCCGGCGATCAGTCCGTCGGTGATGACCTCGTGCCAGGTGCCTGCGACCACGACGACGTTCAGTCCGCTCGCGTCGATGCCGCCGGTTTCAGGTGCTCCGCTGCCCGCCATCAGACGAGTCCTTCCTTCATGTGCGCGAGCGCGTCGCGCAGGTCGTCCTCGGCGATGACGTGACCCATGCGGTCGCGCTTCGTCTCGAGGTACTGGTGGTTGTTGGGGCCCACGCCCACGAGCAGGGGGACCTGCTCGACGACGTCGAGTCCGAAGCCGCGCAGCTGCGCGACCTTGTCGGTGTTGTTCGTCAGCAGGCGCACCTTCTCGACGCCGAGGTCGGCGAGGATGCCCGCGGCGGCGGCGTAGTCGCGCGCGTCGGCGGGCAGACCGAGGGCGAGGTTGGCATCCACCGTGTCCAGGCCGCGCTCCTGCAGGCTGTAGGCGCGCAGCTTGTTGATGAGGCCGATACCGCGCCCCTCGTGGCCGCGCATGTAGATGACGATGCCGCCGTCGCGGTCGATCGTGTCGAGGGCGGCCTCCAACTGCGGACCGCACTCGCACTTCAGCGATCCGAAGGCTTCGCCCGTCAGGCACTCCGAGTGCACGCGCACGAGCGGCGCCTTGTCGGAGAGGTCGCCCGAGATGACCGCGAGGTGGTCGGTGCCGGTGATGCGGTCCTTGTAAGCGAGGAACCGGAACGTGCCGTGGGAGGTGGGCACGTTGGCCTCGGCCCGCAGGCTCACGCGGCGCCGCGGCGTCGGGGTGGCGTCCAGGGGTTGGGTCTCGTTGAGGTACGCGATGAGCTGCTCGATCGTGATGACCGGGATGCCGTCGCGCTCGCCCAGCTCGAGGAGTCCGGGCAGGCGCATCATGCTGCCGTCCTCGGCCACGACCTCGGCGATCGCGCCGACCGGCTCCAGGCCCGCCAGACGCATGAGGTCGACGGCCGCCTCGGTGTGCCCGGCGCGCTCGCGCACGCCGCCGTCGACGGCGCGCAGCGGCAGCACGTGGCCGGGGCGGATGAGGCTCGAGGGCACCGACGACGGGTCGGCCAGCACCGTGAGGGTGCGCGCGCGGTCTGCGGCGCTGATCCCGGTTCCCACACCCGAGGCGGCATCGACGCTGACCGTGTAGGCCGTGCCGCGGGCGTCCTGGTTGACCTCGACCATCGGCGGCAGGTCGAGGCGGTCGGCCCAGTCGGCGGGCATCGGCGCGCACACGTAGCCGCTGGACCAGCGGACGGTCCACGCCATCCACTCGGCGGTCGCGAGCTGGGCGGACAGGATGACGTCGCCCTCGTTCTCGCGGTTCTCGTCGTCGGCGACGAGAACGGGTCGTCCGGCGCGCAGGGCCTCGAGGGCCTCGGGGATGGTGGACAGGCTCATGCGGAGCCCCTCTCGGTCGATGCGGCCGCGGCCGCGGGATTCTCGGTGCTGCGGAAGGCCAGCAGGCGCTGCACGTGCCGGGCCAGGATGTCGGTCTCGAGGTTCACGGGGGTGCCCGCCTCGGCGCGGCCGAGGGTCGTCGCCTCGAGCGTCTCGGGGATGAGCGACACCTCGAGCCACGGCTCGGGGTCGGCGGCGTCGCTCACGGCGCTCACGGTCAGCGAGACGCCGTCGATCGCGATGGAGCCCTTGTCGACCACGAGCGGGGCCAGGTGACGGGGGATACCGATGCGCACGACGCTCCACTGCGCGCCCGGTCGCACCTCGCGCACGGTGCCCGTGCCGTCGATGTGGCCCTGGACGACGTGGCCGCCGAGGCGTCCGTGGGCGGCGGTGGCGCGTTCGAGATTGACCGCGCGGCCGGCGGCGACGTCGGCGAGCGTGGACATGTCCAGCGTCTGCTTCATCACGTCGGCGGTGAACCAGTCGGGGCCCTGCTCGACCACGGTGAGGCACACGCCGCTGACCGAGATCGAGTCGCCGTGACCGGCATCCGACACCGCCAGCGGTGCCCGCACGGTCACGCGCACGCCGTCGCCGGCGGGTTCGACGGCGGTGATCTCGCCGATCTCTTCGACGATTCCGGTGAACATCAG
Organism: Microbacterium sp. Bi128; assembly: GCF_918698205.1. Classification (NCBI taxonomy): domain Bacteria; kingdom Bacillati; phylum Actinomycetota; class Actinomycetes; order Micrococcales; family Microbacteriaceae; genus Microbacterium; species Microbacterium sp. Bi128. The sequence continues at coordinate 2,872 of NZ_CAKKMM010000133.1, forward strand.
AGATCTCCCTGGGGGTCGTGGACGGGACGGGCGACGACGCGGATGTCGTCGCCGAGCACCTCGATGGATGCCACCTCGAGCCGCCGCGCGGCGTCGATGGTGGGCACTCCTACGTCGCCGAGCGCGAGGCGGGAGCCTCCGAGGAGCACCGGGGCGACGTAGACGAGCACCTCGTCGGCGAGGCCGTCGCGCACGAGCGCGCTCTCGAGGGTCGGACCGCCCTCGACGAAGACGCGCTGGATGCCGCGGGAGCCGAGGTCGTCGAGCACGGCGGCGAGATCGTGAGTGGGGAAGAACAGCGGCTCGCGCGGGTGTCGACGCACCGCGGCATCCGGGGCGATCGGGCTCTCGCCGACGATGACCGGGATCGGCTGGTCGGGCAGGAGCGAGCCGTCGTGGGTGCGCGCGGTGAGAGCGGGATCGTCGGCGCGCACGGTTCCGGTCCCGGCGAGGATCGCGTCAGCGGCGGCGCGACGCTCGTGCACGTCGCGGCGGGCGGCGGGTCCGGTGATCCACTGGCTGGATCCGTCGTCGGCGGCGGCGCGGCCGTCGAGGCTCTGCGCCCACTTGACGGTCACGACGGGGCGACCGGTGCGCTGCAGGTGCACCCAGTCGTGCACGAGGTCGGCAGCGGCGTCGCGCTCGAGGCCCGCTTCGACATCGACGCCGCCGCCGCGGAGGCGGTCGGCGCCGCCCGTCGCAGCGTCGGTCGGGTCATCGAGCGCGTAGACGACGCGCGCGACACCGGCCTCGAGGAGGGCGACCGCGCACGGGCCGGTGCGGCCGGTGTGGTTGCAGGGTTCGAGGGTGACGACGGCGGTCGCGCCGCGGGCTGCCCCGGGGGCGAGCTGCGACAGGGCGTCCACCTCGGCGTGCGGGGTTCCGGCGCCGCGGTGGTAGCCCTCGGCGAGCACCTCGCCCGCGGGCGAGAGGAGGACGGCGCCGACCTGGGGGTTGAGTCCCCGGGGGCCGTTCCGCGCGAGACGCAGCGCGCGGCGCATCGCGTCTGTTTCGGCGGCGGATGCCATCTTTCCCTGTCCTTCCCGTCGTGAACGGGGCAGGAGCGCAGGGCGACGCGGCGCGCCGACCGTGCTGCCTCCTATCCGGACTAGAGACGATCGCTCGCCTCATCACCGTCGGTTCCGGAATTCCACCGGATCGGCCCCACCGCTGAAGCGGAGGGGTTCGCGGACTGTCACCGCCGGTTCGGATTCTCACCGACCCCGGAGCACGTGTTGCTTGTTCGAAGTCTAATCAACACCGCCGACACGGATTCATTCCCGCCGACTCGGGGCGAAACCGTGCTACTTCAGCAGCCGCGACAGCCGCCGATCGGCGAGGATCTTGCCGCCCGTCTGACACGTCGGGCAGTACTCGAGGGAGTTGTCGGCGAAGAACACGCTGCGCACCTCGTCGCCGCACACGGGGCACGCCTCGCCGCGGCGCCCGTGCACGCGCATGCCCCGGCGCTTGGCATCCTTCAGATCGGCGGGCGGCTTGCCGCGCGCGGTCTCGATCGCTTCGGTCAGCGTGGCGACCATCGCGGCGTACAGCGTGTCGATCTCGGCGTCGGTCAGGGTGGCCGCGAGGGCGTAGGGCGACATCTTGGCGGCGTGGAGGATCTCGTCGGAGTAGGCGTTGCCGACGCCCGCGATGACCGACTGATCGCGCAGCACGCCCTTGATCTGGGTGCGACGGCCGCTGAGGAGCGCCGCGAAGGCGTCGCGGTCGAGAGCCGCGTCGAGCGGGTCGGGGCCGAGCCGGGCGATCCCCGGGACGTCGGTGGGGGAGCGTGCGGCGTACACCGCGAGCGACTTCTTCGTGCCGGCTTCGGTGAGGTCGAAGCCCGAGCCGTCGTCGAAGCCGACACGCAGCGCAATGGGCGTCTTTCCCGGCTTGATGATCGTCGAGGGCAGAGCGTCGTACCAGCGCAGCCAGCCCGCCTTGGCGAGGTGGAACCCGAGATGGATGCCGCTGTCGGCGGCGATGTCGACGAACTTGCCGTGGCGTTCGACCCCAGTGACCGCCGAGCCGACGAGTGCGTCGATCGGGGGGTCGTACGTCTTCAAGGCGCTGATCGCGGAGATCGAGGCTTTCGTGACCGTCAGCCCCGTGACACGACCGCGCAAGAACTCGACGAGTCCTTCGACCTCGGGCATCTCGGGCATGCAGCCATCGTGGCATCCCCCTCCGACATTCGACAGGCTCTTGCCGCGCCCGTCGAGGTCCGCGGCCGCGGCCCCGGGCACAACTCCTGCACGTGTCGGCGGAGAGGCGGGGATGCCGCGGAGTCCGGCGGATGTGCCGGAGTTGTGCGGCCACTCAGTCCAGGTCGAGCGGCCACTCCTGCGGCACGCGGTCGTCGTGCCGGAGTAGGCCGCCGATCCACAAGTCGGCGCGGCCGAGGCTGTTGACGTGCGCCCACCGCAACAGCCCCTCGTAGCGGAACCCGCGCCGTCGCGCGGTGCGCGCCGAGCCGATGTTCCCGACGACGGCGCGCCACTCGATCCGCTCGATGCTCGGGCGATCGTCGGCGAACGCCCAGTCGATGACGGCGGCCGCGGCCTCGCTGGCCGCATTCTGCCGTCGCGCGTCGCGGGCGATCCAGTACCCGATCTCCGGGGCGCCGGTGTCGAACCTCGCCAGCCCGATCATGCCCGCGAGGCGGCCGTCGCGGCGGATCGCCCAGGTCGGCTCCGTACCGTCGGCCCACCAACGGGCGGTCAGTTCCACGAAGCGCTCGGCATCCGTGAGGAGGTACGGCGACGGCACCGTGGTGTAGCGCTGCAGGTCGGCATCCTGGCACTCCGCGTGGATGGACGCCACGTCCGTCGCCGTCGGTGCGGACAGTTCGAGGTGCGGGGTGTGGAGGCGGTCCGGTTCCATCCGCCCACGCTACCGACCGGGCACAACTCCGGCGATTCTCCGCACGCTGACCGGTGGATGCCGCAGCGTGCATGTCGCGCCGGAGTTCTGTCTGTCCCGAGGCTCCTTCACAGCGGAGCAATCTCGGCATCCATCCCCCATTCGCCTCTCGCGTCGCTCGCGCGGGTCCGGTGCCGGGCACGGTGGGGGAGATGGCGACACCCGAGTTCCGCACCTACCGTCAGCTTCGCGACGACGGATGGAGCCGACATCGCATCGACAGCGCGGTGCGGAGCGGGGCCCTGGTCCGGCTCCGGCGTGGAAGGTACGCGGTCGCCTCCGTCGAGTCTACAGCGCGGGATGCCGGATGCTTCGGCGGCCGCCTGGATTGCGTGTCGTTGCTGTCGGTGCTCGGTGTCTTCGTCCTTCACTCCGACCGGCTCCACGTGCAATTCGACCGAGAAGCGAGCAGGATCCCCGAGCGCCCGGCCGGTGTCGTCGCTCACTGGCGCGCGAGCCGGGCTCGCCCGGGCGACCTGCACGCGGATCTCGTGGAGGCGCTGAGGCAAGCCGTGTTGTGCCAGGGGCCGCGGGCCGGGATCGCCTCGGTGGACAGCGCGTTGCACGGTCGACTGATCACCGACGTCGAGGTGGATGCGGTGTTCGACGGGCTTCCGCGGCGTTACCGGCGGCTCCGCGGTCTCGTGGACCCTTCGGCCGAGTCGGGTCCCGAGACGTTGGTCCGTCTCATCCTGCGCGCCCTCGGTGCACCGTACGAGACACAGGTGCGTCTTCGAGGGGTCGGGCGGGTCGACTTCCTCGTCGGCGGGTGGCTCATCGTCGAGTGCGACAGCCGCGCGCATCATTCGTCGTGGGAGGAGCAGTTCCGTGACCGGCGTCGGGATCGCGCGGCAGCGGCTCTCGGATACGTCACCCTGCGTCTGGTTGCCGAGGACATCCTGTACCGCCCGGATCTGGTGCGCGACGCGCTGGCCGGCGTGTGGAAAGGCCCGCGCCGGAGCCGGTGAGACCGAGCGCGCACGCTCGGCGCAGGGCGGCGGCGCACAACTCCTGCACGATCGACCGCGCGCGGCGCCCCGCCGCACTCTTGCGGCTCCGCTGCCGGAGTTGTGCCGGTCGAAACCGCCGCGCCCCCGACGGCACCGGCCACTGGTCCTCGTGCACAACTCCTGCACAGATCGCCGATCCGATGGACTGCCGGAACATCGGCCAACCGTTGCAGGAGTTGTGACTGCCCGGCGCCGGCCGGCCCCGGCTGGGTCAGCCGCGGCGCAGGCCGGTCGCCGCAGCCGCCCAGCCCCGGCCTTGTCAGCCCCTACGCAGCAGCCCGATGCGGTCGTAGACGTCCGCGAGGGTCTTCTCGGCCACGGATGCCGCCCGCTCGGCGTTGTGCGCGAGCACGCGGTCGAGTTCGGCGGGGTCGTCGAGCAGCTCGAGCGCCCGCGCGCGCACCGGTTCGAACTCGGCCACTACCACCTCGGCGAGGCCCTTCTTGAAGTCCCCGTAGCCGCGGCCGGCGTACTCGTCCTCGATCGAGCCGATCTCGCGTCCGGTCAGGGCCGAGTAGATGACGAGCAGGTTCGAGACGCCCGGCTTCGCGTCGCGGTCGAAGCGCACGGCGCCCTCGGAGTCGGTCACAGCGCGCATGATCTTCTTCGCGCTGACCTTCGGGTCGTCGAGCATCCACAGCACGCCGGCGTCGGACTCGGCCGACTTCGACATCTTCGACGTGGGGTTCTGGAGGTCGTAGATGCGCGCGGTCTCGCGCTGGATCATCGGCTTCGGCATCGCGAACGTCTCACCGAAGCGCTGGTTGAACCGCTCGGCGAGGTCGCGCGTGAGCTCGATGTGCTGCTTCTGGTCGTCGCCGACGGGCACGACGTCGGTCTGATACAGCAGGATGTCGGCGGCCATGAGCACCGGGTAGGTGAAGAGGCCGACGTTCGTGGCATCCGCGCCGTACCGGGCGGACTTGTCCTTGAACTGCGTCATCCGCCCGGCCTCGCCGAAGCCCGTGAGCGTCGAGAGCACCCACTGCAGTTCGGCGTGCGCCGGCACGTGCGACTGCACGTAGAGGGTCGAGCGTGAGGGCTCGATGCCGGCCGCGATGTACTGCGCAGCGGTGCGGCGGGTCTTCTCGCGCCGTTCGGCGGGATCGCCGGGCTGGGTGAGGGCGTGCAGGTCGACGACCGAGAAGAAGGCGTCGTACTCGTCCTGCAGCTCGCGCCACTGCAGCAGGGCCCCGATGTAGTTGCCGATCTGAAGGCTGTCGGCCGAGGGCTGCATTCCGGAGTACAGGCGCTGCTGGGTCACCGTTCGATCCTAGGCGTCCCGGCGCTCCGCGCCGTCCGGGTCCCGCAGCCCCGCGGGGCCGGACGTCACGACCGCCCGAGTGTGTAATCCGCGATCACCGGGGCGTGGTCGCTCCATCGGGCGTCCCAGGATGCCGCGCGGTCGACGCGGTAGTCGGTGACGCGCTCGGCCAGCGCCGGTGTGGCGACGTGATAGTCGATGCGCCAGCCGGTGTCGGTGTCGAATGCCTTTCCGCGCATCGACCACCACGTGTAGGGGCCGTCGACGTCGCCGGCGTGACGGCGGCCGATGTCGACCCACCCGAGGCCCGGTCCCGTGGAGCCGTCGACGCCCTCGACCTCGGCGCCGGACGGACCGAAGAAGCGGTCGAAGTACGCGCGTTCGCGGGGGAGGAATCCGGCGTTCTTGCGGTTGCCCTTCCAGTTCTTGATGTCGAGCTCGCGGTGGCCGACGTTGAGGTCGCCCATGACCACCGCCAGCTCCCGTTCGGCGCTCAGCTCGGCGAGGCGCCGCTCCATGGCATCCAGGAACAGCCACTTGGCCTCTTGCTTGGGGGTGTCGACCTCGCCGCTGTGCACGTAGGCGCTGACGACGGTCAGCGTCTCGCCGTCGATGTCGAAGTCGGTCTCGATCCACCGGCCCGAGGAGTCCAGCGGCTCGGGGCCGAGGTGCGTGCGCGTCTGCACGCCGGGCAGTCGACTGAGGATCGCGACCCCGGCGCGGCCCTTCTGCAGCGCCTCGTCGTTGACGATCTGCCAGCCGGGCACCGCCTCGGCCAGCTGTTCGGCGGTCGCGCGCACCTCTTGCAGGGCCAGGATGTCGGCGCCCGAGGCGTCGAGCCACTCGATCATGCCCTTGCGGACAGCGGCGCGGATGCCATTGACGTTGACGGAGACGATGCGTACAGAACGAGCCACCCGACGAGCCTAACCGGGGCCTCCGACACCGCACCGCGCTCGGTCCGCGGGCCGCCGACGGCGCCACCTCGCGGGGCCGCGCTCAGTCCAGCAACAGTGTGGAGCGCCGGGGCTCCGGCAGCTCCGACTCCAGGTGCGCGAGGTGCTTCCGGGCCTGCCGAAGGCGGCGTCTCGCCGCCCAGCGCCGGGGCCAGTGCGCGAGCGCCGCCCGTTCCTCCGCTTCGCGCACCGCCACCTGGGCTGCGATGACGAGGGCGGTCTGCTCCATCGCGCGGCGGTCCTCGGGGGAGCGCAGCGGCACATCGCGGTCGTCGGCGGCCACCGCGATCCACGCGGCCGCGACGAGGATCACGATCCCCACGAGCCGGAACCACAGCAAGAACCCGACCAGGACCGTGAACGTGGCCAGCAGCGGGTTGGACGGGGTGTAGACGAAGAGGAAGCCCGCCGCGACCTGGAGCAGGACCAGTCCCGCGGACCCGACCAGGGCTCCGGGCCACGTGCGCCGCCACGTGAGCGCGGTTCCCGTGAGGAAGCGGAACAGGGAGGCCAGGGCGAGCGTGTTCACGGCGAAGGCGATGAGGAGCGACACCCCTCGCGCCCCGAGCGACCACCCCGCGGTGCCTCGGTCCCAACCGATCATCCCGAACACCAGGTCCACGGCGCCGGTGGTCACCGATCCGAGCAGCGCGCCGACGAGAAGGGCGAGGCCGAACAGGAGCGAGGCGACGAAGTCCCGCGCCTTCAGCAGCACGTAGTTGCGTGTGTCGAAGGGGAGGCCGAAGGTGTCCCGTACGGCCCGGCGGGTGAAGGTGACGAAACCGATCGTGGTCCAGATGACGACGACACCGGCCACGCCACCGGTCACACCGAGGAGACGGCCGCTCTCCTGGGCGACGGCCTCGACCTGCTCGGGTTTGACGAGTCCGTTCTTGCTGATGATGCCGGGGATGTAGCCGTTCACGATCCGGATCAGGCCGT
>NZ_CAKKMM010000134.1:0-9966 GCF_918698205.1 Microbacterium sp. Bi128
GGGCGGGGCTGCTCGCGGCGTGCATCGTCGACAGCGTCGAGAGGAAGACGGTGCTCGAGAAGCCGTTCGGTCCCGAATACCAGGTGAGGTCGCCCCCGCTCTGCCCCACCTGGGCGCTGAGGACGTCGGCCCATTCCCGCTCGACGCCCCAGACGACGGCCCAGGGCAGCAGCTTCTCGTACAGGTGGAGCACCCGCGTCGGGTCTTCCGCGTCCACGACGCGGCGCTCGGCACCCTCCGGGCTCTGCAGGACGCGCAAGCGGTCGGCCTCGGCGAGGGCCAGGTAGTCGCGAAGGCCGCGGAGATGGTCGCGGGCGGGAGCGCCGGCATCCGTCACCACGTCCGAGTAGCGGAAGAGGACGAAGGCCAGGATGCCGGCGACCACCGTCACGGGGATCGCCGCGACCTGCCACCAGGCCGGCGACCCGCCGACCGCGGTGATCCCCAGTGTCGCGACCGACAGTCCGAACGACACCACCGCGATCGCGCCGGCGACCACGGCTGTGCCCGAGCGGGGTCGCCGCATCCAGCCGCGCCGCCGCAGCTCGGCGGCGGCCACGGGCGCAAACCCGCGCAAGTGCTCGCCGACGTCGCTTCCCGGGGTGTCGAGTGCGACGCGCTCGCGGGGGCGCGGCTGCGCGCCGAACACGGCGCTCAGAACCGCGGCGCGAAGGGGTGTCGCGCCCTCGCTGTCGACGTACTCCAGGGCGAGCCGCGTATCCGCGGCGGGGGCCTCGACGATGCGGAGATGTCCGGCCACCGCGGTGTCGAGCACGGCGGCCGGGATGGCAGCACCGCTCCTGCGCACCAGGTGGGCGCCCTCGACGACGTCGACGTCCTCGGGCGGCGTGTACTCCGGGATGATCACCCCGCGGCCCGGTGCGTCGCGGTTGCGGCGGCGGGCCAGAACCGCCACGCCGATGCCGATCGCGCTGAGCCCCACGGTGCCCAGCGACACCGCCGACAGGGTCGGCGCGGCATCCACGGAGAACTGCTCGCCGGGCGTACGGACCACCTCGCCGGGGACGAACGTGCCGCGGGCGAACCCGACGGCGACCGTGACGTTCTCGCCCGGGCCCAGATCCGTGGCGCCCGCCGTGAACGTCACCGGTCCGTCCACGTCACTGTTGCGCGTGATGTCGCAGGGCTCCTCCGATCCCTGTTCTCCCCGGTAGCACGATGCCGCACCGTCGAGTGCGGCATCGGCGAGCGTCGGGTCGATCGACAGCTCGACGCTCACGCGCCCGAAGGGCTGCTCCCACTGCGTCCCGTTCACGTCGCGGTAGAACTCGTCGGCGTCCGTGTCGGCGAAGGAGCGGATCGTGTCGCGCTGCGAGTAAGAGATCACGTAGGTCTGCTCGCCGTGGACGTACGTGTCGTCTCCGGTGAGCACGCGCACCTCTCGACGATCGGTCTCCACCTCGTAGGGGATGGGCGACCCGTCGGCACCGGTGACAGCGGTGACGCGCGTGTGCAGCGGGACGCCGTCGTAGTCGTCGGGGATCGCGCGCACGATCCCGCGATTCTGGTCCTCGTCGGGGAAGCGCGCGACGAGGGTCTCAGTGACGGTGAGTTCGGCGTGACCGTCGTCGGCGCGCGACAGGTGCATGCGGGCGTCGAAGGAGTCGAAACGGAAGTCGTCGACGTCGGCGTGCGCGGGAGCCGGGACCCCGCCGAGCGCGGCCCACAGGGCGAAGACGGCCGCGACGAACACGAGGGGGCGGGCGGAGCGGACGCGGGTGGCGAGCTCGTGCATGCCTCGACGCTACCGAGAACGCCGCGGAGGCGACTCCGTCTTGCGGGGGATCCGGGATCGCTCGGAGCAAGGTTCACCGCAGTTTCGCGAGCCGAGAGGATGCCGGTCTCGTGGCACACGGCCTTATATCTCGCTTGCCTATTCGCTAGTCAATCTAGTAAGTTTGCGAACAAGCAAAGAGGGAAGGCAAACATCATGGCGAAGATGTTCTACGGAACGACCCCCGAGCCCATCACGATCGACGATCGGATGCTGGCTCACGTCAAGGTGGTCGTGGCCACCAAGCTCCGCCGCGGCGAGAGCTTCACCCTCTCCTGGACGCACGGCATTGACGAGCCCGGCGGACGCTCGACCATCTGGCTCCAGCCGGCCATCCCGCTGCGATTCGTGTTCGATTCCGAGCAGCCTGAGTCTCTGGATCAGAACCTGCTCAAGCGCATGGCGAACGACGCCAACTCCTCTCGCGGGCTGAGCCTCGACATCGACGTCGACCGATCGGACGTCGCCGAACGCCCCGCGCAGGTCCGGAGGTCCGCGGCTCCGCGCTCGCTCGTGCGTGCGGCATGACCGCCACGGATGCCCTGTCCGCTGGCGCGTGGGTGAACGGTCCCGCGTCCTGGGATCTGCCGACCGAGCCGCTGACCATCGTCGCGCCCGCGGCTGAGGCGGTCACCGTCAGCGTGTGACGTCGTCCTCCGACGTGGGCATCTCCGGCTCCCGCACGCCGGGTTCGGCGCGGGTGAGCACGATGGCCGCGGCCAGGATCGCCGATCCGGCGACGATGAACGCGAGTTTCTGTCCGACCGAACTGTCCGCCGGCAGGAACAGCGTCGGGGCCGCGAAGACGACAGCGGCCACGACGGCCATGATCGCGCCCCAGGGTCGTCGCGTCATCCTGTGATTCCTCCCGTTGCCGCCCGCTCGGTCAGGGGACGACGTAACCCGCCGCCCGGACCAGCGCGTACCACTCCGCGCGGGTGAGGTCGATGTCGGCACCGGCGGCGGCGTCCGTGACCCGCTGCGGGGTCGTCGTGCCGAGCACGACCTGCATGCCGGCGGGATGACGCGTGATCCACGCGACGGCGATCGCGAGGGGCGTGACGCCATATCGTGCCGCGAGTTCGTCGATCACCGCGTTCAGATCGGCGTACGCGGGATTCCCGAGGAACACCCCGCCGCCGCGCGTTCCCTGGAGGGGCGACCACGCCTGCAGAGTGATGCCCTCGATCCGGCAGTACTCGACCAGGCCGCCACCGTCGAGGACCGCCGCCTGCGGGGTGCTCTCCATGTTCACGGCGAGGCCCTGCGTGATGATCGGCGCGTGCGCGATCGACAACTGCACCTGGTTCGCCACGATCGGTTGACGCACGGCGGTTCGCAGGAGATCGATCTGCCGCGGGGTGTGGTTGGACACCCCGAAGGCGCGCACCTTGCCCGCCGCCTCGAGCTCGTCGAACGCGCGCGCCACCTCGTCCGGCTCGACGAGCGCGTCGGGGCGGTGCAGCAGCAGCACGTCGACGTAGTCCGTCTCGAGCGCGCGGAGCGACTCCTCGACGGAGGACACGATGTGCTCGTAGGAGAAGTCGAAGTATGGTCCTTCGCGGACGATGCCCGCCTTGGTCTGCAGACGGATCTCCGATCGCTCCGACCGGCTCAAACGCAGGGCCTCGGAGAAACGCCGCTCCGCGGAGTGCAGCTCGCGGGCATAGATGTCGGCGTGGTCGAAGAAGTCGATCCCCGCGGACCGTGCCGCCAAGTACAGGGCGCGCACATCGTCATCGGACTTGCCGTCGATTCGCATCATTCCTGCGACGACGGCGGGAACGGCGGGGCCCGAGCGGCCGAGGGGAACGGATCTCATCGTTCCACGTTATCCCGCGTCCCGTCGCGAGCGGTGTCAGCCGCGCTCTTCCGTCCCGTCGTCGTCCGCCGCGCTGTCGTCGACGATGATCGGGGCGCCCCGGGGCGTCGCCCGCAACAGCTCGTTCATCTCGGCCATGAAGCTGCTCACCTGCTGCTGCTGCCACCGGAGATCGCGGGTGCGGTCCTCGGCATCGCGCAGCACGGCGGACGCGTGTCCGGTGATCGCCGCCGCGATCCGCTGAGCCTTCTCGCGAGCGTCATCGAGGATCTCCCGCGCGTGCACCTGCGCCTGGGTCTCGACCTGCTGCGCTTGCGCACGGGCGAGCCGCTCGTAGTCGTCGGCGCGAGCGGAGATCCGACGCGCGTGCTCGAGGGCGCCCTCGACCTGTTCGCTCGCATCGGCGGTGATGCGCTCCGCGTGGGCGACGGCCTGATTGTGCAGCACGAGGAACTCCTGCTGCGCGTCGTCCTGGCGTCGGGTCAGGGACTCTTCGAACTCCAGCACCCGCGCCGTCATCTCGCGAACGTCCCGTTCGGCTTTCGCGCGCAGGTCGCCGGTCTCGCGCGAGACGAGGGATCGCAGGGCTGCGGCCGCTTTCTCGGCCTCCGTCCGCAGCGCGACCGCCTCGCGTTCGGCCTGCGCGACCCTCTCGGCCGCGTGGGCGCGCTCCCGCTCCACGCGCGCGCCGTGGGCTGTGGCCTCGGTCTCGATGCGCAGTCGCACCTGGTCGGTGTCGTGCTGCGCCTCGGCGAGCAGCCGTTCGCGATCGGCGACGGCATCGTCGCGCAGGGCCGCAGCCTCGTCGCGGGCTCCCGTCAGAAGGCGCTCCGCCTGGGCCACGGCGTTCTGTACCAGGACCCCCGCTTGCTCCTCCGCCACGCGCAGGATCGCTTCGAACTGCTGCCGGCTCTGCGTGGGATCGGTCTCATCGCCGGAGTCGGCGACCAAGCCGCTGGAGAGGGCGTGCACCTGCGCCTCGGCCTCCGCCGCACGCGCGGAGGCCGCGCGCAACTCTTCCTGCAGACGTCCGGCGTCCTCGGCGTGGCGGCGCGCGGCCGCTTCGAGCTCGCTGTCGTGCTCGGCGCGCTGCTGCGCGAACAGCGACTCCGCGTGCAGCTTGTCGCGGTGCGCGTCGTCGGCGAGCTTGCGGACGCGCTGCGTGAGGCGGCGCACGGCATCGTCGACGGCATCCCGCTCGTATCCGCGGAAGCCGACCGGGAAAGCGGGAAGGGCGTCGCCGTCGTCGGCGCCGCCCAGCAGCTCGTCGAGGGGGGAGCCCGTCTCTCGCTCTTCGGGAGCCGGCCGTGCCGGGGATGCCGCAGAGGCACCGGCCTCGCTCTGGTCGTCCGTCACGGAAACTCCTCTCGGGCGGCGACGTCCTCATGGGCTCCTCGGCGCGCCGTGCGGGCGGGAGAGCCGGAGGGGATGCGCGGTCTCGAACCGGGTGCCGTGGCCACGAGACCGCGCATCCATGTTGAGTGACCGAGTTGAAGAGTAGGGAACTTGGGGGAGAACCACTCGCGATCACTCGAGGAAGACGATGCCATGCGGTGCTCGATCCCACCGCCTGTGAGCCGATTCCTCACCCGCAGAATCGCCCGTAGTGCGTGCACGACCCGACCGCTGCGCGGCGCCCGCCGCCTCCCCGCGATCCTCGACGGCCTCGCCGCGGTACTCTGACCGAGCCCCCTCGACGCCGCCGGAGACGCCCATGAGCGAGACGATCACGTGGTTCCCCCGTCTGGCGACGCGACCCGGGAACCGCCGCGTCCTGGTCCTGGCGACGGTGGGCGGGGCCGCCGCCTTCATCAGTGCTGGGTTGATCTGGCTGAGTCGGCTGTGGGACCCGAGCGTGCACTACGTCAGTCAGCTCGGAGCGACCGGGATGCCCACCGCACCGGTCTTCAACTCCGCCCTGCTGCTCTTGGGGATCGCGGCGGTGCTCGTCGACCGTGCCCTTCTGCACCAGTCGGGGTCGTACGTCGCGGGGTGGCCGATCGCGACGACCCTCGTGGTCTGCGGAGCGTGCTTCGCCGTGGCATCCGTCGTCACGTGCTCGCCCGGCTGCCCCGTCCCGTTCACTTCGGGCGCGCTGCCGCAGGATCTCATCCACATCAGTGCGGCCGTGCTCGGGTTCGTTCTGGCCATCGTGGCGATGGCGCAGGTCGCGGTGCTTCGTCGTCGCCCCTGGATGCGCGCTGCGAGCGTCGGGACCCTGGTCGCCGTCGGAGTGACCTCGCTCACGGGAGCCATGCTGGCGCTCTTCCGCGGCGACACGGTGCTCGGAGGCAACCTCGAGTTCACGGCCGCAACGCTCGCGATCGCCTGGTTCGGGATCTTCGGTCTTCAGGTGGCCGCCGACGAGCGGATCACCCGTCGGTCGGGCGCCGATGCGCTCGCGGTGGCGGGCTAGCGTGGGGACATGACCAGACGACGTCTCCGACAGCTTCTCGGTGTCCTCGCCCCGGTCGCGGGCCTCGTCGTCATTCTCGTCGTGCTCCACGGAGCCGGGATTCCGCTGACCATCCCGGGTGTGATCGTGGTGCTCGTGCTGCTGGTCGTCGGGCGTCTCGTCTTCGCGTTCGCCCGACGGCGGCGGCCCGACCGACGATGAGCCGGCCGGGCCACCGCGGTCAGAGCTCGTTCTCGGCTTCGATGAGTCCCCAGGCGTGGGCCGCGCGGATGGCACTGGCGCGGTCCGACACCTCGAGCTTGCGATAGAGGCTCTGCAGCTGCGTCTTGACGGTGTTCGGCGAGACCACCAGCGCTCGCGCGATGTCGGCGATCGTCGAGGTCGGGGTGAGCTGAGCGAGCACTACCTGTTCGCGCTTGGTGAGGTGGGGGACGCTCACCGACGACGCGAAGAACGAGGCGCGATCGGCCACCTTCTCGCGGGCGGTCGGGGACAGCAGGCGCAGGACGAGGGCGCGGTCCTCTGGAGCGACGGCGCTCCACGGGCTCCACAGGTCGTGCCGCCCGCTGAGCGCCTCGGCGCGCTGAGCAGTGGAGCGGTGGGCGCCGGTGCCGTTCAACCGGACGTCGGCGACCATGCTCACCACCAGGCTCTCCAGTGCTGCCCGGGGAGAGGACTCTTGGTGGATCCCCCACTTCACGCTCATCACGTAGGCCTCGTGGGCGCGTCCGGCGTACAGCTGGGAGAGCGCGATCGCCGGCGCGGTCGCGGACGAGAGACCGAACGGTCCCTCGAACAGGGCCATCGCCTTGCGGGCCTGGCGCAGGGCGATGAGCACCTTGGCGCGGGCGGTGAGCAGCTGGATCGACTGGAAGTGGGACGGGGGCGTGCTGCGCGTCCGCGCCATCCACGAGCGGAGCATTCCGAGCGCGTCGGGAGCCGCACCCGAGAGCAGGAACGCGATCGCCTGAGTGGCCGCGGCGAATGGCCAGAGCTCCCGCGCTCCGCCCGTGGCCGTCATCGTCTCGAGGCGCTCCCGCGCCCCCATCGCGTCGCCGCGTTCCAGACGCAGCCACGCGTCGGCGAGACGCGTCCCCTCTCCCCACGGGGAGTTCACCCAGCTGTCCTCGCGGTCCGTGTCGCACAGCACCCCCGCCGCGCGCACATCGCCTTCCAACAGGGCGACGATCGCGAGGACGCCGCGGGCGCGCAGCCGCCGCGCGGGGGGAGCGAGCCGCTCGACCTGGCCGAGTGCGAGGGTCGCGTCGCGCAGCTTCCCCATCGCCAGGTGTGTCATCCCCACCTGATACCAGCCTTCGGCGACGACGTCGTCCGTGAGCGCGGGTCGACGTCTCAACGCATCGACGAGCAGGGATGCCGATTCCGTGGCGAGCGCGAAGCGCCCCGCCGCGCGCAGCAGATCGACCCGCATGATGAGCGCCTCGACGTTGTGCTGGGCGGCGGCCTTCGCCTCGGGGAGGCGACCGAGCGCTCCGACGACCAGCGCGGGGGTCTCCGCGGATGCCGCGGTGTCCGGGTCGACGGTCAGGAGAGCGTCCACCGAGACCGGGTCGAAACCGACGTGGGCGCGCATCGTCTCGACGAGCCTGGTGAAGGCCGAGGAGTCACGAGCCCAGATCTCGGGCCCGGTGGAACGGAGGATGGATCCCAGGGTCGGCCACTGGCCCGCATCGGCGGCGAGCTGGGCGGCCCGCAGGGGCTCGCCGGCGGCGACGAGGTGGTCCAGCAGCCGCAGTCGGGCGTGTTCGACCAGCTGGGGAGCGCCTGCCGTGATCTCGCGCAACCACTGGGCTCGCACGGGTTCGGCCAGGACGAGTCGGGTGGTGCTCGGCCACACGAAGCCGGCGTCCTGCAGCTCGCCCAGCAGCTCGCTCGTGGACGCGTTGGTGGAGTCGATGCCGATCGCGTCGGCCAGCTCGACGTTGATGTACGGCGCCACGGCCAGCAGGCGCACCTCGTCGGTGACGGGAGTGCTCAAGTGCGCCTCCATGTCGGCGGTGAGCGCGCGGGTGGCGTAGTCGGCGATCGCATCGGCCTCGTCGCGCGTCCGCAGCGGGAGACCCTCGAGCCGCAATCGCGAGCTGGAGAGCTGGGCGAGTGCGGGCCACCCGTGGGTGCGCCGCATCAACACGTCGATCGCGACGTCGGTGGTCTCGATCCCGTTGAGCTCGAGGACCAGCATCAACTCCTCCCGCGACATCAGCAGGTCGGCGGGGGTCAGCACGTGCACGTCGAACTCGAGCGCGACGAGCGGACTCTCGAGCCGGGTGACATGCCGGGTCGCGACCACGATGCGGAGCGCGGGATCGGAGCGCAGCATGTCCAGGATGACGGCGGAGTCCACCCCCGGGCCATCGTCGAGGTTGTCCACGAGCAGGACGTGCTGAGGCGGGCCCTCCCGGAACGCCGCAGCCACGCGATCGAGCACCTCCGGACCGGCCTGTCCGGCGTCGAGCAGCTGTATCCCGATCTCGGGGTCGTCCTCGAGCGCGGAGGCGAACTGCCGGAGCAACGCGCTCTTGCCGACACCCGCAGGACCGCGCAGGAGCACGACGTCGCTGTCGAGTGCCGTCCGGAGCGTGGCGATGGTCGCCGTGCGCGGCGTCCAGAAGCGGCTCGAGCGCCGTGCGGCGCGTGCCGTAGTGGGTGGGGTTTCCAGGTCGATCAGCATCGTTCTCTCCAACTCTCACGCCGGTGGTGTCGTCGGCCCGGTTCGGGTGCCGGGGACGAAGGGCGCGCACGGCGATGGTGCGCTTCACCCGATCTTTGAGGTGATGTTCGCCCGTGCTTCGCACGAGGGGAGCGGTTTCATACCCGTCGTCATCCCCCTTTCACCCCGTCGGCATCACCTCCCCGGCCCGTTCCTCACCACCACGGGCGGTCTCCGCAGCGACCGCGCTTCGCCCGCTCGTGCGGATGCTGCAGGCGGCGGGAACGGGTGTCGGTGCGCACCTATGCTTCCCCGGGCTCGGCGTTCCCGTCGCACGGGCCCGGTGAAAGGCGGTACACGAGTGGACATGCAACGCGTCGCGCGGATCCTGCGCGCGTACTGGAAGGCGATCGTCGCCCTGACCATCGCGGGGGGCCTCGTGGGGTTCGGATGGAGCGCCCTGCAATCGCCGGTGTACACCGCCGATGCGAGCGGCTATGTCGCCAGCGTCGCGTCGGACGGCTCCACCGGCGCTGCGCTGGCGGGCAATCAACTGGCACTGTCGAAGGTGAAGTCCTTCATCGACATGGGGTACTGGCGCTCGGTCGCCGAGACGGCTCGCGACCAGCTCGGTCTCACGGACACACCGGAGTCGCTCGTGCAGCGCATCCACGTGTCCAACCCGGTGGACACCGTCAGCGTGCGGGTCGAGGCGACCGGGTCGACACCCGAGTCTGCTCGAGACCTGGCACAGGCGTGGCTGCAGGGCATGACCGTGCAGGTCGACGAGCTGGAGGCGCCGGGTAGTGGGCAGGGGGCCGTCCGACTGATCGCGGGGGACTCGGCACGGCTGCCGACCGCGCCGTCCTCGCCGAACGTCAAGCTCAACGTCGCGATCGGCGCGATCGCGGGAGCCGTGGTCGGTGTCGTCTTCGCGCTCGTCCGTCGCTCTTTCGACCGCCGCTTGCGGTCGGCGAGCGACATCTCCGACGCCGTCGGTGCCGCGGTCGTGGGAGTCCTTCCCGTCGACAAGGAACTCGCCGCCGGGCGCGCCGTGTTCTCGTTCGACGACATCCGCGACGGGCGGGGGTCCTTCGCCCACAAGGAGGCGATGCGGGAACTGCGGACCAACCTGCAGTACGTCGATGTCGACCACCCCGCCCGGGTGATGGTCGTGACCAGCCCGCTCCCCGGCGACGGAAAGTCGACCACGGCGGCCAATCTCGCCGTCAGCATCGCGGCGACGGGCCAGCCCGTCATCC
>NZ_CAKKMM010000135.1:0-9914 GCF_918698205.1 Microbacterium sp. Bi128
TCCATGCCCCGCGCCCCCAAGCTCGCCTCGTTCCCGGCGATCCGCGGAGCCCTGAAGTTCTACCAGATCTGTTCGATCATCACCGGTGTCGGCCTGCTTCTGCTGGTCGCCGAGATGATCGTGAAGTACACGCCCATCCACAAGGAGCTCTTCCTGGGCGGATCCGGCGGCTTCCTGTGGTTCGCGGACGCCATCCCCGGTCCCGGATGCCAGTGGTTCTCGCTGTTCGTCCCCGGCGGCAGCGGGTGTGACATCGTCTCCACCGGCGACGGCCTGAACATCTCGCTCGCGATCCTCGTGGTCCACGGCTGGTTCTACGTCGTGTACCTGTTCTCGGTCTTCCGCGTGTGGAGCCTCATGCGCTGGCCCTTCCGCCGGTTCGTCTTCCTCGCCCTCGGCGGCGTGGTGCCCTTCCTCTCCTTCTTCCTCGAGGTGCGCACCGCCCGCTCCGTGCGCGCCTATCTCGCCCAGCGCGAGGCCGACGAGGCCTCCGCTCCCGTCTCCGCCCCGGAAGGATCCCGGTGACCGAACAGACCGAAACGTCGCAGCGTCCCGTCCTCGTCGTCGACTTCGGCGCCCAGTACGCGCAGCTGATCGCCCGTCGCGTGCGCGAGGCCGGCGTCTACAGCGAGATCGTGCCGCACACGGCCTCGGCCGCAGAGATCGCGGCGAAGAACCCGGTGGGCATCATCCTCTCGGGCGGTCCCTCCTCGGTGTACGAAGAGGGTGCCCCGCGGCTGGACGAGGGCGTCTTCGACCTCGACGTCCCCACACTCGGCATCTGCTACGGCTTCCAGGTCATGGCTCAGGCGCTCGGCGGCGAGGTCGCGAACACCGGCCTGCGCGAGTACGGCGCGACGGATGCCACGATCGTCACCGAGGGCACCCTGCTGCAGGGCCAGCCCGCCGAGCAGAACGTGTGGATGAGCCACGGCGACCAGGTGTCCCGCGCGCCCGAGGGCTTCGACGTCCTCGCCCGCACCGCGCACACGCCCGTCGCCGCGTTCGCGAACGACACCCGTCGCTTCTACGGGGTGCAATGGCATCCCGAGGTCAAGCACTCCGACCACGGTCAGAACGTGCTCGAGAACTTCCTGCACAAGGCCGCCGGTCTCCCTGCCGACTGGAACAGCGGCAACGTCATCGCCGAGCAGGTCGCGCGCATCCGCGAGCAGGTCGGCACCGGCCGTGTGCTCTCGGCGCTGTCGGGCGGGGTCGACTCGGCCGTGTCCACCGCTCTCGTGCACGAGGCCGTCGGCGACCAGCTGGTCGCGGTGTTCGTCGATCACGGGCTGCTCCGCAAGGGCGAGCGCGAGCAGGTCGAGAACGACTACGTCGCCTCCACGGGTGTGCGGCTGATCACGGTCGACGCGCGCGAGACGTTCCTCAATGCCCTCGCCGGGGTCAGCGACCCCGAAGAGAAGCGCAAGATCATCGGCCGCGAGTTCATCCGCGCGTTCGAGAAGGTGCAGGCCGACCTGGTCGCCGAGGCGAAGGCCGATGGCGAGCCGATCCGCTTCCTCGTCCAGGGGACGCTCTACCCCGACGTCGTCGAGTCGGGCGGCGGCGCCGGTACCGCGAACATCAAGAGCCACCACAACGTCGGCGGCCTTCCCGAAGACCTGCAGTTCGAGCTCGTCGAGCCGCTGCGCACCCTCTTCAAAGACGAGGTGCGCGCGATCGGTCGCGAGTTGGGCCTGCCCGAAGCGATCGTCGGACGCCAGCCCTTTCCGGGGCCCGGTCTTGGCATCCGCATCGTGGGCGAGGTCACCGCTGACCGCCTCGAGATCCTGCGTGACGCCGACGCGATCGCCCGCGCGGAGCTGACGAAGGCGGGACTGGATGCCGAGATCTGGCAGTGCCCCGTCGTGCTGCTGGCCGACGTCCGCTCGGTCGGGGTCCAGGGCGACGGCCGCACGTACGGTCACCCCATCGTGCTGCGCCCCGTCTCGTCCGAGGATGCGATGACCGCCGACTGGACGCGTCTGCCCTACGACGTGCTGTCGAAGATCAGCAACCGCATCACCAACGAGGTGCGCGAGGTCAACCGCGTGGTGCTCGACGTCACGTCGAAGCCGCCGGGGACCATCGAATGGGAGTGAGCCGGTTCTGACACCGGCTCCCGCGCCGGTGCCGTCGCCCCTCCAGCGGGCGGCGGCATCGGCGCTGTGTCGTCAGAAAGATGAGGGGACGAGAGTGGACTTTCCCGACGCGTGGTACCTCATCCTGTCGAGCCGGCTCATTCCCGACCTCGACGGCGGGTACACGATCTCGACGCTCGCGCGGGCGGAGCAGATGGCGCATGCCGGAGCCTCGGCGCTGCTGCTGACGGTCGACCCGGGAACTGCCGAGGCGCACGCCGCGCACCGCGCGGAGTTCGTGGCGCGCGGGGCGGCGACGGCATCCGATGTCTTCCGCAATCTCTTCGATGAGGCCGTGGGCCCCGACGGCGGAGCTGCCGACTGGCTGCGCGCGGCGGCGCGGCCGGGCGGTGCCGACCCGGCGCTGGAGTACCGCAGCGTCGCCGGGGGAGCGGTCGATCTGCCGAACGTCATCGATCCGCACTGGCACCTCGCGACCGCGCCGATCATGATCCGGGATGCCACGGGAGCGGGCGCCGGCGTGATCGACGGGTTCGGTGCGCTCTACCGCGCGTGGCTCGCCCACGTGGCCGCCGGACTCCGTGCGCGCCGCGACGTGCCCGTCGTGGTCGTGTGCGAGGCGCGGCAGCTCGGAGAGCTCATCGTCTCGTGGGACGACCCCGACGTGCGGATCGTGCACACCGTGCACACGATCCACCTCGAACCGCCGTTCACCGCCGACGCCCCGATCAACGCCCTGTGGGAACGATGGCTGGCGGTCGCCCCGCGATTCGACGCGGTGCTGTGGCCGACCGCGTGGCAGCGCGACGACGTGCGCGAGCGGTTCGGCGCGGACCGCGTGGACGTCGTGGCCCCGCACGGGGTCCCGACACCCGCCGTCGCGGCCCCCGCGGAAGACGGACCCGTCGTGGTGCTCGGCCGACTCGCGCCGGGGAAGCGCCTGGACCACGCCGTCCGTGCCTTCGCGCGCGTCGTCGCGGCCATCCCGACCGCGCGCCTGGAGTTGTGGGGCGCGGGCGCCGAACGCGACCGCCTCGAGGCGTTGGTCGCGGCGCTCGGCGTCGGCGACGCGGTGTCACTGCCCGGGCTGACCCTCGACCCCGGTGCCGTCCTCGACTCCGCGTCGGTGTACCTCACGACCTCGGCGTTCGAGGGCCAGGGCCTCGCGCTCGCCGAGGCGCTCGCCCATGGCATCCCCGTCGTGGCCTACGACATCCGGTACGGCCCTCGCGACATGCTCGCCGACGGCGGCGGCATCCTGGTTCCGGACGGCGACGAGGACGCGCTCGCCGACGCCCTCACGCGCATCCTCGGCGACGCGGCGCTGCGGACGCGGCTCGCGACCGAGGCTCGGCTGGCTGCGGCGTCGCTGAGTCCCGCGCGCGCGATGGACACCCTCGCCGCGGCGGCTACCGAGGCGCTGTCGCGTCCGACCCGGCGCTAGCCCGGCCGCCGGCCGTGTCGCGAGGCCAGGGCCGCCGGGACACAACGCAGGAAAAGCGCAACGGGAGGCTCGTCAATCCGCGTCCTCGCGGGAGGCGTGGACCGCATCTCCTTCGTTGTGTATCGGGAGGGGCTCAGGACCGGCCCGCCCAGGGGTCGTAGTCGGCGATCAGTTGCCCCTGCGGCGGACGCTCGGCATCCGGGACGTGCTGCAGGTTCACCCGCACGCGGTACCAGAGAGAACTCGACCCGCGCATGCCGTCGAGCAGGACGTCCGCGGGATGCAGGGCCGCGGCGGCATCCGGATGCCGCGACCTCCAGGTCTCGAGGGCGTCGAGCGCCTCGGGCTTCGTCTTCGTGCGGGCGACCTCGATGAGCGGCATCGTCGAGGCGCGGCGCCCCGAGCCGTTCGAGCCGCGCGGCGGCTTCTCGGCCGGCCCCATACGCTCGGCGAGCGCCAGGAGCCCCTCGAGGGATCCGACGGCGTCGTCGATGCCCGCGTGGGGATCGCCGATCGCCGCGAAGCGGTCGGGCACCGTGAGCACGGTGAACTCCTCCGGGCGGCGCTCGCGCACCTCGTCCCACGTCAGCGGTGTCGACACGCGCGCGTCGGGCAGCGGCCGGACCGAATAGGCGGATGCCACGGTGCGGTCCTTCGCGTTCTGATTGAAGTCGACGAACACGCTCTCTCCGCGCTCCTCCTTCCACCAGCGAGCAGTCGCCAGCCCGGGGGCGCGGTTCTCGACCTCGCGCGCAAGCGTCTCGGCCGCGAGCCGCACGTCGGGGTATGCCCACTCGGGGGCGATCCGGACGAGGATGTGCAGACCACGCGAGCCCGACGTCTTGGGCCACCCGACGAGCCCGTGGTCTTCCAGTACGTCACGGGCGACGAACGCCGTGTCCACGATCTGCGCCCAGTCCACGCCCGGCATCGGGTCGAGGTCGATGCGCAGTTCGTCGGGGTGGTCGAGGTCTTCGGCTCGCACCGGGTGGGGGTTGAGATCGAGGCAGCCGAGGTTGACGATCCACGCCAGGCCCGCGGCATCCCGGATCACCGTCTCCTTCGCCGACGTCCCCGAGGCGTAGTGCAGGGTCGCCGTGTCGATGAAGTCGGGGTGGCTTTCGGGTACGCGCTTCTGGAAGAAGGGCTCTTTGTCGAGTCCTCTCGCGAAGCGCTTGAGCACCATGGGTCGTCCGGCTGCGCCACGCAGTGCTCCGTCGGCGACGGTGAGGTAGTAGCGCACCAGGTCGAGCTTGGTGACCCCGGGGCCGGGGAACACGACACGATCGGGGCTCGTGACCACGACGTCGTGACCGTCGACGTCGAGGGTCACCGGGGGAGTCTTGGCGGGGCTCATGCCGCGAGGCTAGACCCGCGGCATCCTGTGCGCGGGGGCCTTGCGCGGGTCGCTCCCCGGCGTCGCCGGGCGCCGAACGAACGACGAAGGGCCGCCCCGAGAACGGGACGGCCCTTCGTACGAAGCGGGTGCGTCAGTTGTTGCCGCGGAGGATCGCGAGGATGCGCAGGATCTCGACGTACAGCCACACCACGGTGACCATGATGCCGAAGGCGCCGACCCAGCCGTAGACGCGCGGGGCGCCGTTGCGGACGCCGCGCTGGATCTGGTCGAAGTCGAGCACCAGCGAGTACGCGGCCATAATGACCACGAAGACGCCGATGATGACGCCGAGCGGGATGCCGAAGATCTCGATGGAGCTGCGGAGGCCGAACGCGCCACCGGCGAGCGGCACGTTGAAGAGCATCAGGCCGAGGTTCACGAGGCTGAAGACCAGGTAGCCGACCATCGCGATCATGAAGATCTTGGTGGCGCGCTTGGAGGCGCGGATCTTGCCGCTCGCGAAGAGGGCGAGAGTCACACCGACGACCGAGAGGGTCGCGAGGGTGGCCTGCACGACGATGCCGGGGTAGAGGAACTCGAAGAAGGCGGAGATGCCACCGACGAAGAGACCCTCGAAGGCCGCGTAAGCGATGAAGACGGGGACGGACGGCTTCTTCTTGAAGATCGCGACCATCGCGAGCACGAAGCCGCCGAGGCCACCGATGATCATCGGCAGGGCGTTGGGGCTGGGGTTGGCGACCGTGACGGTGCTCATCGTCCAGATCCAGCCGACGACGGCGGTGACGACGAGGATCGCGAAGAGGCCGATCGTCTTGAAGACGGTGTCTTCGACCGTCATGCGGTCGGTCTGCACCGCGCCCGCGGACGGGGCGGAGTACATGCCCTCGATGTTGGCGGTCTCAGCTGCAGCGGCTGCGGCGTTCGCCGGGGGAGGGCTGTAACGGGTCTGGGCGCCGGCACGAGGGTCCTGGAACGCCGGGGTGTTGAAGGCCGGGTTGTTGAGGGCCACAGGGACTCACACTCCAAATACTGGTGATCACAGCACCGTGCTGTCAGACAACACTAGCCGAGCAGACCGCGAGAATCCTTGTGCCGACTGGGATTCTGCTATGAGCGAGCGGCGTCGGCGGCGCCCCCTCGCTAACCTGATCCGGTGCCTGTCCCGCGGCCCCTCATCATCGGCCATCGCGGCGCTCCGGGGTATCTCCCCGAGCATTCGCGGTCGTCCTACGCCCGAGCGATCTCCGCGGGGGTGGATGCCGTCGAGCCCGACGTCGTGCCGACGCGGGATGGCATCCTCGTCGTCCGGCACGAGAACGAGATCGGTACGACGACGGACGTCTCGGCCCGCGCGGAGTTCGCGGACCGGCGCCGCACGGCGGTCGTCGATGGGGAGCGGCTGGAGGGGTGGTTCACCGAGGACTTCACCTGGGCCGAGCTGCAGACCCTCCGCTGCCGCGAGCGGATCCCGGCTGTGCGGCCGCGGAGCGCGGCCCACGACGGCGAGGAGCCGGTGTTGTGCCTGCGCGACGTCCTGGATCTCGCGCGCGCCGGAGGAGTCGGGGTCGTGCTCGAGATCAAGCACGCCGCGTTCTTCGCCCGCACCGGTTTCGACATGGCCGCGCTCGTCGAGCGCGAGCTGCGGGATGCCGGTTGGTGGGACGATCCCGGTCTGGTCATCGAGTCGTTCGAGCCCCTCGTGCTGGAGCGGTTGCGGGAGCGCGGCATCCCGGCTCCGCTCGTCCAACTCGTGGAGGCGGGCGGGGCACCGTGGGACCTGCGCGAGCGCGACGGGGCGCGGGCCGCGTCGTACGCGTCGATGCTCACGCCCGGCGGGCTCGACGAGCTCGCTGGCGCGGTCGACGGGATCAGCCCCGACAAGCGGCTGATCCTCGCGCCCGACCGGCTCGGGCGCGTGCGCGGGCCCGCTCCCTTCGTCGCCCAGGCGCACGACCGCGGGCTGCGGGTCTTCACGTGGACCTGTCGCCCCGAGAACCCGTTCCTGCTGCCCCCGTTCCGGCGTCCCGGCGGGGCGGCGGCGTTCGGCGATTATGAGCGCGAATGGGCCGTGCTGCGCGACGCGCGGCTCGATGGGGTCTTCATCGACCACCCCGACCTGGGGGTCGAGTTCTTCCGGGCCCGGTGATGCCCGGCGCAACCCCCGGGCGTCGGTCCGCGTGGCGGACGAGGATGGCGGGATGACGGTGGACGTGACGGTGGTCGGCGGCGGCATCTCGGGACTCGCGTGTGCGCGGGCGGTGCGGGATGCCGGGAGGTCGGTGCACGTGATCGATCGCGGGCGCCGCCCGGGCGGCCGTCTGTCCAGCCGTACCCTGGACGGTCGGGCCGTGGACCTCGGTGCGTCGTACTTCGTCGTCGGGGACGACCGGGACTTCGCGCGCGTGGTCGCGGAGTGGGAGGCCCGCGGACTCGCGCGGCCGTGGACCGACACGTTCTCGGCGATCGGCCCTGACGGTTCCGCGACCCGCAAGACAGGCCCGATGCGGTGGGCGGCCCCGGCGGGGCTCCGCTCGCTCGCGCTCGACCTGGCCGAGGGACTCGACGTCGAGTCGGGCCGCGCGGTGGAGCGGGTCGCGCCCTTCCGCGTCGACGGCGACGAGGCCGGCGAGGTCGTGCTGGCGATGCCGGAACCGCAGGCCCGCCGCCTCGTGGACGCGCCTCCGGTGGCCGCGCAAGAGTGGGAAGCCGTGATCGCCGTCGTGCTGCGGTGGGACGAGCGGCAGTGGCCGGCCGACCTGCACGGCGCCTTCGTCAACGGCGATCCCGACATCGCGTTCCTCGCCGACGACGGCGACCGCCGCGGCGACGGTGCTCCGGTGCTCGTCGTCCACACCACCGGTGCGGCGGCGCAGCGGCACCTCCACGATCCGGATGCCGCGATCGGCCCGGTCGTCTCCGCGACGCGGAGGCTCCTCGGGATCGACGCCGAGCCGGTGGCGACCTCCGCGCACCGCTGGACCTTCGCCCGCCCCGCGCGGACGACCGGGGCGCCGTTCTTCCGCTCCCCGGGGCTGTCGCTGTGCGGTGACGCGTGGGGCGAATCGGCGGCCGTGCGCACGGCGTGGGCCTCGGGCGACGCGCTCGGGCGCGTGCTCGCGGCATCCTGAATCCCGGGGACATGTCGGCATGTCCCCCTAGGGTGGAGGCATGGACGCAGGGGGCGCGGGCATCGAAGCGGTTCAGGTCAAGCGGGCGTTCGGCGGGGTGACCGCCGTCGCGGACGTGACCTTCTCGGCCGAGCCGGGACGCGTGACAGGGCTCGTCGGACCGAACGGATCGGGCAAGACGACGCTGCTGCTGATGCTGGCGTCGCTGCTGCGGCCCGATCAGGGTGAGATGCGGATCGCGGGTGTCGATCCGGTCGCCGATCCGGCGGGTGCGCGCCGCCTTCTCGGGTGGATGCCGGATTCCCTCGGCGCCTGGCCGAGCCTGACCGCGCGCGAGGTCCTCGTCGCGACGGGGCAGCTCTACGACCTGCCGCGCGCCGCCGCGCGGTCCCGCGCCGATGCGCTGCTCGAGCTCGTCGACCTCTCCGCGCTCGCCGCCTCACCCGCCCGGGTGCTCTCCCGCGGGCAGAAGCAGCGCCTGGCGCTGGCGCGCGCTCTCGTGCACGACCCGCGGGTGCTGCTGCTCGACGAGCCCGCGTCGGGTCTGGACCCGCAGGCGCGCATCGCGCTGCGCGTGCTGCTGCGGCGTCTCGCGGAGGAGGGCTGCACGATCCTCATCTCCAGTCACGTGCTGTCCGAACTCGAGGAAGTCGTCGACGACGCCGTGTTCGTGCTCGAAGGCCGGACCGTGGGACGCGATCGCATCGCCGCCGCGACCACGCGCGTGCGTCCGTGGCGGGTGCGCCTGTCGACCGATGCCTCGCGCGGGACCGAGTCCGATCGAGGTGCTGTCGCCGCCGCCCTCGGCCGGGCGACGGACGACCTCGGTGTCGACCGCCGCGACTTGCTCGTGCCCTTCACCGACGAGGCGGCCGCCGTCGCGGGTCTGCGGGCCCTGGTCGGCGCCGGGCTCCCCGTCTCCGAGTTCGCCCCCGCGGTCGGCGATCTGGAGCACGCCTTCCTCGACCTGCGAGGAAACGCCGCGACCGAGGGGAGCCCCGAATGAACATGCGTCGCCTCGGCACCGTGATCGGGATCGATCTGCGTCAGCGCGTGCGGTCCGTGGGCTGGTACGTCCTGCTCGGCGTCTTCGCCGTCATTCTGCTGGCCCTGCTGCTGGTGTCGTTCTCGGCCTTCTCGCTCAGCACGGGCGGCAACGGCTGGTTCTACTCGATCGTCATCATGTTCGTGCTGCTGCTCGTGCTGCTGGTCTCACCGACCCTCAGCGGGAGCGCCGTCAACGGCGATCGGGATGCCGCGACCCTCGCGCCCGTGCAGGTGACGCTCGTCACGACGACCGAGATCGTCCTCGGCAAGTTCCTCGCCGCGTGGATCTCGGGGCTGGCGTTCCTCGTCGTGGCGCTGCCGTTCCTCGTTGTCGCGACGTTCGCGGGTTCGCTGAATCCGGCGGTCATCGCCTCGTCTCTCGGCATCCTGGTGCTCGAGGTCGGCGTGGTCGCCGCGATCGGCGTCGGGGTGAGCGCGATCGTGGCGCGCCCGGTCTTCTCGGTGGCCACGACCTACCTCATCGTGGCGGCCCTCACCCTGGGAACGCTCATCGCCTTCGGCCTGGGGGGAACGGCGCTGCGGTCGGAGCAGACGACCACGACGCGCGAGATGGACTGGAACGCGGTGCCCGCGGGGTGCGACCCGTACCTCGAGAACGACGCGACAGAGTGCCCGAGCGTGGACGAGATCGGCTGCACGACGTCGACGTACACGGGCGAGGTCCCGCGCTTCGATCGGGTGTGGGGTGTGCTGGCGGCCAACCCGTTCGTCATCCTGGCGGATGCGACGCCGCCGACGTACGACGCCTACGGCAACCCGACGGATCTGTTCTCGCAGATCGCCGCCGGGGTCCGGTTGGCGCAGACCCCGCC